>NZ_JADDXT010000002.1:3691145-3998741 GCF_015330165.1 Zobellia roscoffensis | reverse complement strand
GATATTGCTTTGGGTATCCGTTATCAGTTCTGAAGCAATTAAATAACAATACAAACCTAAGCTCTTGACTCATAATGTTAAGGGCTTTTTTTTGTTCCGATATATACCTACATTTGCTCAATCTTAAATAAAAAGAATGAAAAAAATAGTATTGTCAATCTGTATCCTAATCGGCTTAGTGGCCTGTAACCAAAAGCCCGAAGGGTATAACTTTAAAGGAAATATTACCGGTGAAGTAGAAAACGGAACAAAAGTATTTCTAAGAGCCATGGGTGAAAATGGCCAGCCTGTAGATGTGGACACAACTACTGTAGACAACGGAACCTTTACTTTTAACGGTGTTGCCGATACTCCAGAAATGCATTATGTTTTTGTTGATAAACTAATGGGCTACACTGCTGTAATCTTGGAAAATGGTGATATTGAACTTAAAGCACAGAAAGACAGCTTAGGTTTTGCTACCGTAAAAGGTTCTAAGCAAAACGAAGTGTTCATGGATTACATGGACCAGTCCAAAAAAATTACCGCACAGGCACAATCTATACAGCAAGATATGCAAAATGCCCAGCAGTCTGCCGATGAGGCCACGGCAAATTCACTCCGTGATGAGATGATGGAGCTGCAAGAGGAATATAAGAACTTTGAGCTTACTTATATAAAGGAGCATCCAGACGCACTTATATCTGTTCTATTAATCGATAGGGCTATTGGAGCTCGCGCCGTAACTGGAGAAGAGGCTCAAGCCATGTATGACGGCCTTTCTCCAGAAATTCAGAAAACAAAAGCTGCTGTTTCTGTTCTTGAAAAATTAGATGCTCAGAAAAAAACCGAAGAGAGTCAAAAGAGTACGGCTATAGGGGCCAAAGCTCCTGCTTTTACCGCTCCTACTCCTGATGGAAAAGAATTAGCCCTTGCCGATGCTTTAGGCAAAGTTACTTTAATAGATTTTTGGGCTGCATGGTGTAAGCCTTGTCGTGCGGAAAATCCTAACGTTGTAAATGTTTATGAGAAATACCATGACAAAGGTCTAAACATTATTGGTGTTTCTTTGGACAAAACGGGAGATGCTTGGAAGAAAGCAATTGCAGACGACGGTCTTACTTGGAACCAAGTTTCTAACCTCGCCTATTTTAACGATCCAATCGCTAAATTATATAATGTAGATGCTATACCAGCAGCTTTCTTGTTGGATGAGAATGGTGTTATCATTGCAAAAAATCTTAGAGGTCCTGCTTTGGAACAAAAAGTAGCTGAACTTCTTCAATAGAATTCTAAGCCCTATAAAAAAAGCCCCGAACGTATTTCCGTTCGGGGCTTTTGATTTTATATGATTTGTTATTAGAACTTGTTACGGACATCTCTAAACTCTCCTGTAACTTTAGCGCTTCCAAGTTTTTTAACACTTCCAAAGACATTTGCTACAGAGTCATCACCTATAAACTCAAGGGTAGCTCCGTCATTAAGAATTATATCTCCATAGACTGTTAAGTTACCTTCAATTCTAAGGGTAGCATCTTTATTAACTGTAATATTTTTTTTAGAATTATTTCTACCGATATACAACGTACCGTTCATTTCAAATAATCCACCACTATTTATGTAGCTACTATTTTTTACTGCCCAGGTACCACATAATAACAAAGAACCGTTTACATTAAGGGTATTGAACCATTTAGACCCTTTGTATTCTTTAGTTTCACCTTCATTTACTGACAGGTTAGAACTACCAGAGTAATAAAGCAAATCAGAACAACGTGCTTCTAAGCTTTCATCAGGTCTGTTCAATTTAACAATCTGAAGACCGGCTTTACCAGAAGCGGCAAAAATATAATCACCTTTTGAGGCTACAAAGTTTATAGAGCCATCCAAATCAACAACACCTATAATATTAGTCTGACCATCTTTTTCTTCGGAAAGACACAAGCCCGCACCACCATTGGCCATAAGCAACACATCTTCGTTAATTGCTACGGCGTTGGTTACGATGTTTTCACTTTCGGTTCCTTCAGGATTCAAAAGAATAGGGATATATTGTACTAAATCTCCACTGGTCATATTATAAACTCCAGCACCCTTAGAACCTTCAGAAACAAATATTCTATCTCCTGAAAAATCTAAAGTTCTCTTACTATTATCTCCAAAGTCCGAACTAATTGAAATTTCCTGACTTACGGTAAAATCGGTATCCATAATACTCACACCATTACTGGCATCTAAAACTGCAATAGTTCCATTATTATGCGCTACGGAACGTAAATCGGAAAAAGAAACATCGTTTTGAGTAGAAAGGTCAGTGCTCTTATAAGACGTCAACAAACCATCTTTACCACTCGTAACCAAAACGCCATCAGATGATATTTTTACATCATTGGCCGTAAATCCTTCTTGAAAACCATATACCAAGTCGCCACTTGTATCCAATCTTCCTCCAGAAGCAGGAATTTTAACCACAAATGAGTTCGCCGTAGCTCTAACCGATTTTTCTGCATCTACACCACCAACAGCATATACATATCCATCATCATAGGCAATGGCGTTAATATCTGCATTGGAATAGTATAACCTAGAAGTTACTCTAGGATTGTTCGGGTCACTTACATCTATAATATCAATACCACCGGCATAACCGTCTTCAACTGTATTGTAGGATACATAGGCATAATTACCATCTACATCTACATGTGAAGCAGTTAGGTTTTCAGCACCAGTATATGAAGGTGGATCCACACGCGCAATTAACGTTAACGGATAATCACCTGCCATTTCTTCAATAGTTTTAGATGTTTTACCTGAAGCACCATCTGTATTATTAATTTCTAGTACACCGGCATCATCATAAAGGATACTATTTTCTAATACTGATTCTTTTGCTTCAAGAGAAATATTGTCTTCAGTATCACTAAACACAGTAGTCTCATCGCTACAAGAGGTAACAAATGCAACAGCTGCTAATGCAGCGAGGGAAAGTCTTTTCATTATAAGTAGGTTTAAAAGCTATTAGATTTGGGTTCTAACAGAACGTAAAACTACGTTCAACTGTATACCTGTCTTGTATTTTTTCGATGAAATACCTATATAACTGGCTTTTCTAGCCTATTTATCGAAATATTGATGTGTTAACTAAGAAGTTTATTAAAAAATATCGATAAACGGCAACTTATATCTTACCTAACTTGGCCATTATTAAAAGGATAATAATAGGTAAAGCTAACAACCCTACCATAAGTGGCTCATTTACTAGTAGTTGAGGCATAAACAGAAGTGTACTTACATACCCACCAATGGCTCCGCCAAAATGGGCCGTATGTCCAATATTGCCTAAACGGCTTTTCATGCCATAAATAGAATACAATAAATAACCAATACCAAAAACATAAGCCGGAACTGGCAGAGGAATGAACATAATACCCAATTGCATATTAGGCTGCAAAAGAATAGCTGCGTATAATACGCCTGTAACTGCCCCACTTGCCCCTACTGCGCTATAATGTGGTTCGTCTTTATGAAAGAACATTGCTAAAAGACTACCCGCTAATAAGCTAATGAAATAGATACCTATAAATTTTCCTGACCCAAACCAGCTAACTACTACAGGGGCAAAAAAGTAAAGTGTAAACATATTGAAGAAAAGATGTGCAATATCTACATGCAAAAAACCCGAGGTAACCATACGGTCTTTCTGGCCAGCTTGAATCTGACCGATGCCAAATTTATAACGTTCAAAGAAAGCCGTATCATTAAATCCTTTTAAAGAGACTAAAATATTGGCTGCAATTACCACGATAGTGGCAATATCTAGGTTGTTCATATTGTGAAGTTAATTTCGTGTCAAATATAGCTATATTTGTGCATTAAAAAGTTTTCATGCAGTTGCTTGTTTTTGTTTTGGTGTATCCGTTGCTATGGTTAATTTCTATACTTCCCTATCGCCTTTTTTATGGATTTTCTGATTTTGTTTTCTTTTGGATCTACCGAGTTGTTGGATACCGAAAAGATGTAGTACGCCAGAATCTAGAATTAGTGTTTCCAGAGAAAACAAAGGCAGAAATAAAAGACATCGAAAAGAAGTTTTATCACCACATGTGCGATATGTTCTTAGAAATGGTTAAAACAATGAGTCTTTCTAAAGAGACTGTAAAAAAACGCTATACTGTTAAGAATATAGAAGTTTTACAAGAAATTGAAAAAGAAAAAAGTATTCTTGTTGTTTGTTCTCATTACGCCAATTGGGAGTGGAATGTTAGCATGAATAATTATGTAAATGCTAAAGGTTATGCCGTTTACCAGAAGGTAAGCAACACCTATTTTGACCAATGGATTAAAAAGGTTAGAGCTCGTTGGAATACAACTTTAATTACCAAAGAGGAGACTGCTAAAACCGTATTACTAAATTATAAGAACAACGTAACCGGTATTTTTGGTATGGTAAGTGACCAATCTCCGCAGAGGTCACGTGCACAGTATTGGACGGAGTTTATGGGTGTGAAAGTTCCTGTAATTAATGGAGCGGAAAGTTTGGCCAGAAAAATGGACCTTGCCGTAGTTTTCTTGAAAGTCTCTAAAGTGAAAAGGGGCTATTATAGTGCCGAGTTTATTCCCATAACCACTTCCGGAAAATCAACGGAAAAGCATGAGATTACCGATACTTTTCTTCGACTTGCTGAACAGCAAATTAAAGAGCAACCTGAATATTACCTATGGACACATAGACGCTGGAAACACAGGAATAAGGTGCCTGTGGAGTTTCAGTAACCCCTCGCTTCGGCTGTGCTCAGGAAGGGGGCAGTTATGACCAATAGTTTCAAACTGACTGCGCTGAAAGGGGTGTTTAATTATGGCCAAGCTCCAAGAGAGTTTATGCACAAAAAAACGCTCAGAATCAAAATGAGAATAATCTCATTAAACATTCCAAGCGTTAAATCTTAAAGCACAACCCTGAGCCTAGTCGAAGGGTGGGCTTGTTACAACCCTGCAACTTCTTTTATCTCACCAATAACGCGATTGGCAAGTTTATCTGCTTCAGACTGACTCTTCGCTTCGGTGTAAATACGGATAATAGGTTCCGTATTGGATTTTCTCAAGTGTACCCAATTTTCTGCAAAATCTATTTTCACTCCGTCTATAGTAGATATTTCCTCATCTTTATATTTTTCGGCCATAGCCTTAAGAATACCATCAACATCTAAACCTGGTGTTAATTGTATTTTCTTTTTACTCATAAAGTATGATGGATAACTAGCACGTAATTCTGCAACAGTCCCCCCTTTTTCGGCCATCAACATTAAGAATAAAGCCGTACCAACCAGTGAATCCCGACCGTAATGACTATCTGGGTAGATTATTCCTCCGTTGCCTTCTCCACCAATAATGGCGTTATTCGCTTTCATTTTGGTTACTACATTTACTTCTCCTACTGCAGCAGCCTCATAGGTACCACCATGCTTTTGGGTAATATCTCGTAAAGCACGGGAAGAAGATAGGTTAGAAACCGTATTTCCTTTGGTCTTGCCCAAAACATAATCCGCACAAGCCACTAATGTATACTCTTCTCCGAACATTTCACCTGTATTGTCAATAAATGCCAAACGGTCAACATCTGGATCTACTACGATTCCAAAGTCCGCCTTTTCTTTGATTACCAAGTCACAGATATCTCCTAAATGCTCCTTTAAAGGTTCTGGATTATGTGGGAAATGGCCTGTTGGGTCACAGTATAATTTTACAACTTCCACTCCTAGCTCTTCCAAGAGTTTAGGAATAGCGATACCTCCGGTAGAATTCACGCCATCTACCACAACTTTGAATTTTGCCTTTCGGATGGTATCTGCATCCACTAAGGGAAGATCCAATACTTCATCAATATGGATATCTATATATGAATCGTTTCTGGTAATACTCCCTAAATCATCTACTTCAGAGAAATCAAAATCTTCTTTATCGGCAATATCAAGAATTTTAGCACCTTGAGCGGCATCTAAAAACTCCCCTTTTTCATTCAGAAGTTTTAATGCATTCCATTGTTTTGGATTGTGACTAGCAGTTAAAATTATACCTCCATCTGCTTTTTCCAAAGGCACAGCAATCTCAACGGTAGGTGTTGTGGAAAGGTCCAAATCAACAACGTCTATACCTAATCCTACCAAGGTAGAAACTACAAGGTTCTGAATCATTTCACCAGAAAGACGGGCATCACGACCAATTACCACTTTCAACTTGTCTTTTTTTGAATACTCTTTAAGCCATATTCCATAAGCTGCTGCAAATTTTACAGCGTCAATTGGGGTAAGGTTATCACCAGAACGGCCGCCGATGGTACCACGTATTCCTGAAATCGATTTTATTAATGTCATTTTTTTCTAAATTCTAAATAGTTTATGCAAATATACAGGTCTAGGGCTAATACTATGTTTGCAATTTGTAAATTCGGACTTATGAATTTTCTTGCACATATTTACCTCTCCTTTGGAGACCAAGAAATTACCTTGGGAAACTTTATAGCGGACAGTATTCGCGCCAATAAATACAAGCATTTACCAGAACGGGTGCAGCAGGGAATTATTTTACACCGCGAAATTGACACTTTTACGGATACACATGATATTCCTAAAATAAGTAGTAAACGGTTGCATAAAAATTATAGCCACTATAGCCGGGTAATCGTGGATATATTCTATGATCATTACCTGGCCAAAAATTGGAATACCTATAGTGACACACCTTTGGATATTTATGTGGAGAATTTTTATGACCTGCTAGAAGACAATTATACCATTCTGCCTGCAGGCGTGCAACGGATGATGCCGTATATGATTTCTGATAATTGGATATACAACTATTCCAAAATGGATGGTATAGCCAAAGTTTTGAATGGCATGAACCGGAGAACGAATAACAAATCTAAAATGAATTTTGCCATTTTAGATCTTGAGGAGCACTATGAAAAGTTTGAAGAAGAGTTTACCGCTTTCTTTGAGGAGCTTATGGTCTTTTCAAAACAAAAATTTATATCACTTTAATAAAAACAAACAAGCTTATAGGATTTTTTAAATAGATTAAAACTTTAAACCGACCCACTTATGAAACCAACACGTTTAATTCTGCTCAAATCCCTTTTACTTCTTCTCTTTGTAAACTGCAAAAGCGCACCCGCTAAACCCGCAAGACCCACTGGTGTTGTTGCTGAAAAAGCCATGGTTGTTTCTGCACGAGAAGAGGCTTCTACTATTGGGGCTACTATTTTAAAACAAGGAGGTAATGCTTTTGATGCCATGGTAGCTACTGAGATGGCTTTGGTAGTAGCGTACCCTTTTGCTGGTAATGTCGGTGGTGGCGGATTTATGGTCTATCGCAAAGCGGATGGTTCTGTGGGTGCTTTGGATTATCGTGAAAAAGCGCCACTATCAGCTACAAAAGATATGTATTTGGATTCGTTGGGCAATGTTATTCCGGGTATGAGTACCAAAGGAGCAACTGCCGTTGGCGTGCCAGGTACGGTAGCCGGAATCATTGAGGTGCACAAAAAATTTGGTTCTTTGCCGTTAGCGGATATTCTTGAACCCGTAATTGCTTTGGCCGATAGTGGCGTTATCGTTACCGAAAAGCAAGCAGCCCGATTTGAAAATGTACGTGATGTTATCCTAGAAGTAAACGATAGTGTTACTACATTTCCCATTGGTTGTAAAGCTGGCGATTTGGTAAAGTATCCTGCTCTTGCAAACACCCTGCGCCGGATAGCCAAAGATGGGCGAGACGGATTTTACAAAGGTGAAACGGCAAAAGTACTGGCAAGTTTTATCCAAGAGAATGGAGGTTTCGTTACCGAAGAAGATTTAGAGCAATACCAAGCACAATGGAGAGAACCAGTTTCTTTTAGCTACAAAGATCTTCATATTATTTCTATGAGCCCCCCAAGTAGCGGTGGAGTCACTATCAACCAAATATTAAAAATGATGGAGCCGTATGATGTGGCCGATTTTGGCCATAATTCCGAAAAGACGGTTCAATTGTTTACAGAAGCTGCACGCCGTGCCTATGCGGACCGTAATTATTGGCTGGGTGATCCTGATTTTGTAAGTATACCAATGGAAGACCTTTTGAGCGATACTTATATTGAAGAAAGAATGGACGATTTCTCCTTTGATAAAGCAACTAAGTCCGTAGATGTTCGTGAAGGAAATCTGCAAATGGCGGAAAGTATGGAGACCACCCACTACTCTATTGTTGATGCAGAGGGTAATGCCGTTTCCGTTACCACAACCTTAAACGGAGCCTATGGGTCAAAGCTCTATTGTGACGAGCTCGGATTTTTCTTAAACAATGAAATGGACGACTTTAGCGCCAAAGCCGGAGTACCTAATATGTTTGGGCTTGTCGGCGCCGAAGCCAATAGCATTGCACCGGGAAAACGTATGTTAAGTAGTATGACACCTACCATTGTAGAAAAGGAAGGTAAACTGTGGATGGTTGTGGGAACACCGGGAGGCTCTACTATCATTACCGCTGTGGCGCAGACCATTTTAAACGGATATGAGTTTAATATGAGTATGCAGGAGGCCGTGGACGCACCACGTTTCCATCACCAATGGCTACCGGATATGGTTATTTTTGAGCCAGATGGTTTTTCTGATGAATTAAAGAGCGAACTGAAATCCAAAGGTTATAACATTAATGAAGACCGGACGCCTATTATCGGAAAAGTAGATGCCATTCGTGTGCTGCCTGATGGTACTTTGGAAGGTGGTGCCGATCACCGTGGTGATGATACTGCGGTTGGTTTTTAATAGGATTGTAGATGATAAAAAGACTATTGAAAATTATTGGAAAAGGCGTTTTAATTGTTGCCGCTATTCTTCTTATCGGTTTTGGGGTGCTCTATTTAATTTATAATGAGCCTCTACCGGAAGGGACCCCAGGAATTGAGGCCGATGCTCTTGCCCATAAGATGCTAGACGCCATAAACAACGAAGCGTATTCAAAAACCAAGTATTTGGAATGGAGTTTTGCCAATGGGGCACACCATTATAAATGGGATAAAGCGAATGGTAAAGTTGATGTGAAATGGGATGACTATCATGTTCATTTACTCTTAAAGAACCCTTCAAAAAGTAATGTTTTCGAAAACGGTTCGGAAGTAATAGGTGAAACTAAAAACGAACTGATTAACAAAGCCGAAGGTTTTTTTAATAATGATTCCTTCTGGCTAGTAGCGCCTTTTAAAGTTTTTGACCCTGGAACAGAACGGAGTTTGGTTACCCTAGAGAACGGTTCTAAAGCTTTACTAATTACGTACTCGTCTGGAGGCAGCACGCCTGGGGATTCGTACCTCTGGCATCTAGGCGCTAATGGCTTACCAGAAAGCTACCAAATGTGGGTCAGTATTATTCCCATAGGCGGACTCAAAGCGACTTGGGACGATTGGAAAATTATGGAAACCGGTGCTTTCCTACCTACTTCTCACAAACTAGGACCTATGACCTTGGATATGGGAGATGTTAGGGGATATAATTGAGAGATAATTCTTAGCCTTGGATGGGTTTTAGAAAGGATCAACCCAATAATTTTTCACTCAAGAATCTCCCGACTTTTTTGATGTTCAAAGATTTTCTGAATTTAATTTCAAAAACACCAACACCACTCACCCATATTTTAAAATCACTATCGCCATCAAAAGTTCCTGCCGTTTCGATGGAAAAGGAGCTAATTTTTGAATACGGAAAAGACTTAAATTCTTTTTTACTGCCCGTAAGTCCCTGAACATCCATAGCAATTATTCGCTTTGTAGTAAACCAAACTTTATCTCTTACATGAGAATATGCTAGGTTTATTTCCTCTCCGTCTATAAGTATATCTTCAATCTTTGCTCTACTTGCTTCGGGGTTTTCTTCTTTTGTTACGCTAAAGGTTACTAGTAAATCAATTTTCATAAATTACTTAATTCAATTTTTTATACACCTCAATATTCTGAAAAACAGTGTCATTACGACTGTACGTATTTACCTGTTTGTAACTGTTGGTACTACGTTCTATTGGAATGATGTAGGTGTTCACATCACTCTGCATGGATTTGGACATGGATGTCAAGGTTTCGGTAATCGTATCGTTTTTGAAGGTGTACGTGCCGTACCCATGCCATTCTGAACCGTCCGGAGCTGGGTTTGTATTCCAGATAACATGCCCCTCTAAGTAAATCTTATGCTGTACTTTGGAGGTGTCTGTAATCAGCGTATCTCCATTAGCAAGATTATAGAAATGGCTTAACTTCCACACACCATCTAGGGGAGTTGCATTTTTCGCTTCTGCTGTGGAGCTTGTTGAACCACAAGAGGATAAAACTAGTAGTAAAAGACTGAAATTGGCAAAAATGAGGTTTCTTAGACTAATTTTCATATTCATTGTTTTGGGTTATAACGATTATACATTTCTGCCCATTTTGAAACGGTAAAAGGAGAGAAAAGCGTTTATTTCTTTTTCAATCAATTCTAGCGCAAACCCATGTTGCTTCAGCAACAGGTTCATTCTGAGCAAATGCAATACCTGTTTGCTTAATTATCCTATTGCTTACTCTAACATTTTGAATTACATATTTAATTTCCTCTCCATAGGTTACACCTTTCATAAAATTCACATCTGTCATACTCACTAAACCAAAAAAACCATCTGCGAGTCCGGCTTTCTTTAAACCTGCACCTCCACATTGCGCCATAGATTCAACTAAAATCATTCCGGGTATAAAATCATAATCAGGAAAACTTCCTGTTAACATTGTATCCTCATTTATAAAAACTTTTTAGCCCGATTACCTCTTTCTCGTTCGCAGTTAAAATTTTATCTACAAACAAAAAAGGAAATCAATCTATGTGGTATTAACTTTTCTATTTCAGTTTTAATTTTATTAATACTTTAAAATATGCAAAAGTTAATATTACTCAATTTGAATTTCTATTTAACGGCATATTTTACAACTATACTCTTCTCTATAACACTTGGATTAAATGAGTACGATGTAGAAGAGCCAATACTAGAACGAGAATATGCAAAATTCTCGATAAAGCTTGAGATAAAACTAAAGTCTGATTTAGACTCTGAAATTTCAACGATTTCCCCAACTTTCATATGATTTAACTCTGCTATGAGCTCAGCTCTTTCCTTCGCTCTTTTCATTAATTTAATATAGATTTCCTTCGTTTTGGCTTCTGTATCCCTGTCTTCATAATCAATATTGGAAATGTAAAAATTAACGCCTTCTTTTTTCATTCTAGTCTTGAAAAGTTCCTTTTCCAAAGAGTCCTCAACTTTTACAGTATATATCTTTTTGTCTGTTGATTCAAGTGTAATATTAGCATCTGGATTTCCACTTAGCGAGAATTCATAACTATACTCTTTTAACAAATTCACTATTTTACTTTCAGATGCTCTAAGTTTTTCCGCATATTCACTTGCCCCATTTGGATTGTCGTAATCATAGTTAAATTTACTATCACTTAAGACTTCAAATTCGTAAGATATTGGTTTTAACGCTATTGTGTCTTTAACCATAACCTCTATAAATTTTTCTTGGGCTGATGAGTTACATAAATTACCTAAGATTAAAACCAATAGTAATACTAAGCTATTTTTCATTTGGTTTAGATTAATATTTTGTTTGTAATACTTGTGAATTTACAACCTTTAACAAAATATAACCTACAAAAACATGTAAGATTTAGAAAGTTATATTAAAAGTAATTTTATATAAAAATTGCAGCAAAAACATAAGCTTCTGCTGCATCTATTTTCAACCCGGTAGAGTAGTAACTTCTTTGTGATGTTTTACATCATAAAGAAGAATTGTTTACATTACCCCGGCCACAGCCTCCTTTTCACTTACCAGATCTAGAATAAATTCATCAATCTGTGGTTTAGTTACATTTGGCATACAAATAATATGAGTGGCTTCATCTGTGGCCAATTGCCATTTGTTCTTTATGGATTTAGCTACTTTAGGAAACACTACCGTAATACTACCAGGATTCGTCCAAGCTTTAACTCCGATTTTAATTAATTCCTGTTTACAATATTCGGCTGTTTCCAAACTATGACGGTAGCGTTCTTCCAACCCTTTTACACCCATTTTCTTTATAGCATACCATAAAAAAAGTGGACTATGACCGTTTCTAGAGCCTGTAATTGTTGTATCTAACGAACCTATATACGAAATGCCCCTTGCAATTCTATCCCTTAATGAACGCTTGGCGATGATAACTCCAGAAGGAAAAGGAGACCCAATAAATTTATGTCCACTTATGGAAATACTATCGGCGCCATCTTGAAAGTCAAAAGGAATCCTAGGTTCAATAAAAGGGCCATATGAACCCGCTAAAGCAGCATCACAATGAATGTAGTGATTTTGAATAGCAAGCTTTTTTATAATCCGCTTTACCCTAGAAACATCATCCTTCGCCTCGGTCATGGTAGTACCAAAAGTTGTAAGAATAATTGCGGGTTTATCCCTGTTGAGTTGCAACGTATTTTCAAGGTCTTCATAATCTAGTTCCCCATTCTCTTGCGCTCTAATAGTAATACTTTGCATATTCAACAAATGAATATTCTTTCTTACGCTATAATGGGTAGATTCCGAGAAATACACCATTGCTTTTGGATGCGATTCCCGTGCTAAATACAAACCATATAGGTTACTTTCAGAACCTCCGTTGGTTACGTAGCCCCAATAATCGGTTGGGTCGGCTCTAAATAGTTCCGCAAAGAAATCCACCACTTCTCTTTCCATCTCATGTGTTTGAACCTTATAGGTGTTATCCTCATAAGGGTCTCCCACATTATTTATAGGGTGTTTAAAAAATTCGTACAATCGGGAATAATCAAAGTCCTTCGCTACTGGATAACCTAAAACTCTATTTTTTTCTTCGATCAGTTTGGTTAGCAGTTCATCTACCTGTTGCTCATCATTCATATACGTTGATTTTATACTGTAAAATTACAAATAGTAAAACCAAATACTGTAAATTTTTCAAATACAGAATAATAAACTATTATATTTGTTATGAAAGTGTTTTTATTCTTTTTGAAAGGATAAATAGTTGAACCGTAGAAAAATAATCTAATATGGATGCGATCGATCACAAGATACTCATGCAGCTTCAAGCGAATGCAAAACAAAATACCAAAGAAATAGCGGGTAAAGTCGGACTTAGTGTAACGCCTACCTATGAGAGAATTAAAAAACTTGAGCAACAAGATATTATCAAATCTTATGTTGCCTTGCTTGATAGAAATAAAATCGGAAAAAAACTTATTGCTTATTGTCAGGTTACTTTAGTGCAGCAGCAGAAGAAATTAGCGGACAGCTTTAAAAGTGAAATGCGTTTATTACCCGAAGTAATGGAGTGCCACGAGGTCTCAGGAAACTTTGATTATTTACTTAAAATTGCTGTGGACGATATCGCAGGGTTTCATCTGTTCATCAACCAAAAACTATCCATAATAGACGGAATTTCCACCATACACACTTCCTTTGTTCTAGACTCGGTAAAGGATAGTACGGCCTATAGTTTATAATTATGCCGCCATTTCTTTCAAAGCCTTTACAAACGTATCTAGTTCATCCGTTGTTGTAAATACGTTGGGCGTAATTCTACATCCGTTTACATTGGCATACTTAACAGCGACGGTAAAAATCTGATAATCGTCCAACAATTTCTTTGCTAAGTCGGCAGGTTCCATTCCCTCAATACCCACATTGGCAATACCACAAGCTCTATAGGATTCTTTGGGAGTGTTCAATAAAATCCCGGGTAAGTTTCGAACTTTGCTGGTCCAGTATTCCTGAAGATAGCGCATACGTGCTTCCTTTTTTGCTCCACCTAATAAATTATAATAATCTATGGCATTTTCAATGGTCAAATCATGGTATACCGGTATTGTTCCCGTATGGTTCAATCTAGAAATATCACCCGGTTCTCTCTTTGCTTCTGCAAAAATGGGCCAAAGCGTATCTATATGTTCATCGGCGACATACAATAAACCGGTACCTAAAGGCACTGCCAACCACTTATGGAGGCTTGAACCGTAGTAATCACATTCTAAATCCGTAATATCAAATTCAAAATGACCAATACAATGAGCTCCATCTACCAAGACCTGCACGCCCTTTTCATGAGCCATCTGACATATTTTTTTGACGGGTAAGATATGGCCTGTAATATTGATCATGTGGCTTACCATCAGCAATTTGGTATTTGGGGTTATAGCTTTCTCGTAAACGGCGACAATTTCCTCATCTGATTTTGGGTGATTAGGTACTGAAACTTCTTTATTTATAACACCATAACGTTTTGCCACCTGCTCGAACATGAGTTTCATGGCTCCATAATCTTGTAGGGCATACACCGCTTCATCGCCAGTTTTCCAATCCAGACCCATAATTACCATATCTAGCGATTCCGTTGCATTTCTGGTTATGATGATGTTCTTCGTTGTTGTGCCGATGAGTTTACCCAATTTCTCGGTCATACGGGCTTTATTTTCCCACTGTACGGTACGCATGTAATAAGACCCTTCGTAATTTATCTTATCTATATTTTTGTGAAGCGCTTCTAGTGTTGGTGTTGGAATGATATTGTAATACCCACTTTCTAGGTTAATATAATCTGGTTTAAGTTTATAATCCTCACGTACTTTCAACCAAAAATCTTCATCTGTAGTTAGTTTATGTATAGGGGTTTGTGCAACAACTTCTGCCGAATTTGCCAAAGCACTGCCGTAGAATGGTGCGCCCAAAGCGGCCATTGATACATTTTTGAGGAAATCACGTTTTTTCATAAGGTCGGTTTTACAAAAATCAAATTAGTTAGAAAAGGCTAGATTGCAATACTTGAATAAAATCAACCCAGACCTTACTAAATATAGGACTTTGCGATGGGTTCCAATAAATGGATTAAAGAGAATTGTATTTTGTGTTTTCTAGAGGGTAGGATTTTTAGAATAATGAAATTTAGAGGGTATTCTTTTTTGTCATATGTAGTGCATAGAATGGCATTACAAGATGATAGTACAAAGTTTTCATTCTTGTAATAGCCACAAAAAAGCTAGGATTACCATTTTCAGGCTTCCCTCTTATCTAAAAAACAGCGTGATGTAGACGTATTGCCTATTCTTATACGGCCTGTTGCCCTATAATGGTCAAAAATTCATCCCTATATGCTTTATCTGCAAAGCAACCGCCATATTCTAAAGTTGTAGTGAAGCTGTTCTTGTCTTTAATACCTCTTGAGGAAACACATAAATGTTTTGCACATACGGATACGATAACATCTTCTGTATCCAACACCTTTTGCAAATCATTGCGTATTTGTAGAACCAATCTTTCCTGTACTTGCGGACGATGCGCGTAATAATCTACCAAACGGTTAATTTTGGACAACCCGATTACTTTGTCCTTTGGAATATAACCCACATGAGCATGCCCAACTATGGGTAAAAAGTGATGCTCACAGGCAGAATCGATAGTAATATTCTGCTCTACCAGCATTTTTTTATAGCCATATTTATTGTTGAAAGTAGAAAGCTTGGGCCTATTGGCTGGGTCTAAACCATAAAACAACTCTTTTATGTACATTTTTGCAACGCGATATGGGGTGCCGGATAAACTATCATCCGTTAAATCCAAGCCCATTTCTTTCATTATCATTCCAAAATGATGCTGAATGTTCTTGATTTTTTCGTCATCAGATTTATCAAAGGCATCTGCACGTAAAGGAGTTTCCGTATTTGCAGAAAAATGGTTGTCTCCCAATATTTCAATCTGCTCGTTATTCTTGTTATTCATGTGCACAGCATTGGTTGTTAGTAGTACAGTTACAGTACTTCTTATTATAAAGGTGAAACCCTATCAAAGCTATTGTTGGAATATAGATAGTTGCTTCAGGTATGGGCAAAAGCTCCATTTTTTCGTTCATGATAATCACGAACAATCCGCCATAACTTAACCACAAGGCTGGTTTTATCCAGTTGATAGTTGTAGTTTGTGTGGAACGGTAGACCGCTAGGAACGATATGGCAAGAAAAAGAAAATCAAGAAATTTCCACCATGAAGGCATAGTAAGGTGATTTACTACCAAGCCGCTTTGGGCAACAAATAAAAACGGAGTGGCAACGCAATGTACCAGACACAAAGAACTTGCTAATGCACCTAAAGCGTCCGGTTTTTTTGTAATATCGATCATGTATGTATTATTAATGCAACTGTGTTGCAAATGTAAAACACAAAATTTGTTGTTGCAACTATGTTGCGTTATATTTGTACTATGGGAATTGTTAGAAGGACAAAATCGGTTGATGCTATATTGGAAGAATTCAAAATGAACTCAGGTGCTATTTCGGTGGTGAGCTTGGTGGACCAACTGAGTTCTCGCTTTAATAAAACCACTGTGTATAGGGTTTTGGATAGGCTGGAGGAAGATGGTATTTTACATTCTTTTCTTGGAAAAACAGGAATTAAATGGTACGCTAAGTGTTCTGGTTGCTCGGCTTCCGAACACCATGATGTACACCCTCATTTTCAATGCCTTAGCTGTGGAAAAGTGGATTGCCTAACCGTAAATGTTCGTATTCCCAGTATTCCCAATCGTAAAGTGGAAGCTTCCCAAATATTGCTGCAAGGGCAATGTGAGGCTTGCCTGGTGTAGTTTGGTATAATGACCCTGCCCCCTACTCCTTTACCATTTCACTTGATTTAAACTCAACACTTCGCTTTTCTAAATATTTCCAGATTTCCGTTGTATTTGCTGTTTCCGATAATGAAGTGAAATCGTTTTGCGACATACAATAGGTTAGAAATCCATCAACATTTGCTTCGGGGATATCAAAACTTTCGGCTAGGGTTTTCTTTGAGAATTTAGTAATGACCTCTCTTTCCACGTCCATAATTTCATCACGAAGGACCATATCCTCAAAGGATTTGGTTCTACCGGATAATTGGTTCATTATTTTATGAGTGTTTATTGTTAAAGCAATAACATAAAAATTGACGTATTTACCCCTATCAGCCTCCAAAAGCAATCGCTCACTTTGGCTCATAACATCCAAATCTGCGTTGGGCAGTGCTAATGAACCTGAAGTAACTACAGGTTCAAGTCCTAACCGGTCTAAGTCACGGTCTATTTCCCCTGTCAGGTTATACGGGGTAACCGTAACATCCTTTAAATTAATAACATTCTCTATAAGATCTATGGTAATTACATCCAAATTTAAGATGGGCTCGGTAATGCTAACGTCCTTAGTTAGGTATTGAACGGCAGTAAGTCTGAGTACATCCCCTACTTTAACCTCAATAGAAAATAGACCTAAGGAATCTGTAATTGTGGTTTCCTTTGAATTTAGGTTCATGACCAACACGTCCCTAACGTCATTGTCAACGTTTTGCACCTTTCCTTTTAATAATTTTGCACCATTTTGTCCAAAAGCAGAGTTTAGTCCTAAGAACAGACAGAAAAAGCAACCAATGCCGAAAAAAGTTTTGAAAACCACCCTTCTAGTTTTATCTAGAGGAAAATTATAAAACATTTTAGAACTGAGAATGAGCGTAGTAGGTAAAATATTGTTAAATAAAAACTCCGGCTTGAATCTATAGATAAAACAATGGCATTATCCAATCAACGCATTTCATAATTGAAGAAAATCAATATCAAATTTTATGGATGTTTACAAAATAGATAAGGGTAAATGATAATTCAATTTAAATAAAATCAAAACTTCTTTTCATAGCAATACTTTAATAAGTTAGTATGTAGAACAGACTTAAAATCAGCACTATTTGAAAGATCAAATCAGTATTTCGCAATTGCAGGAAAAGTTTCCAAACGGAAAAATAGAAACGTATGAAAAGGATCATACCATATGTTTCATCCATAAGAAAGTAACCACGTTTAGGTGGCTTTTAGAAGGTAGTATTGCCTATTATCTTTCTATGGAAAACCCTGATAAAGAAATATTGGTCTGTCAAACATCCGAACCATTTTCCACATTGGGATTAAATGGGTTCACGCTTCCAAAACGCTATGTGTACAAGGTATTGGTGGCTTCTGAAAAAGCGGTCTTTTTTGAAATTCCTTTTGAACAGATAGAAACCTATTTGCAGGAAGGTCATAAAAATATCCTTCTTAAAAACATAGGTTCAAAATTATATCACCTGTTGCATACAGCTTTATTAAAGCAATCGGAACTGTTAAATCCGGTGCGTTTTCAGCCTTTTGTGGAAGACCGTAAGTTTCAAATATCGCCCGTAGCGGAAAAAGAAGCCGTCATTTCCTTAATGAGGCGTTCGCCATTTCTGGATTATTTTGAGGAGAAACACCTATCCGCTATGGCCACCTTGGCCGAGCGCAGGGAATACGAGCCGGACGAAGTACTATATGTCCAAGATGGTTATAGTAATGGCTTATTTATTCTGATCGATGGCGAAGTATCCATAAAACGTATTGAAAATTCAATAGAAATTAAACAGCGTTCCATCAAAAACTCAGGTTTTGTATTCGGTTGGTCTTGTCTTCTGAAGCAAAAAGATAGCTGTTCTGCCATTACGCGTACCCGAACTTCGGCCTATTTTATTCATGACCATGACCTCATGAAGCTGTTCAAAAAAGATGATCAGTTCGAAGGTCAGTTTTTTCAGCGTTTAATATGGCTGATGGGCAACCAGCTGAACGCAGCATTCATAAGATATGTGGGCTTGCTTGGGAAGCATAATCTTCAGGCCGTTTTTCAGCTGATTAAAAATAATGAATCCCGCTTATCGGTTTCTTCTTCTTTGCACCAAGTGCCCCATTTGTTAAAATGCAATAACACCAAAGCTCTGGCTTATGGTACTTTGAACTCTTTGATAGAAAATGGCACTGCTTTGGAAAGACATATTGCCTCTTTGAGTTTGGAGTTGCTGACTGAAGACCAGAAAGAGAGCAATTTTATAAACGGATTGCAGGAAATCTATTCAAACGTAGCGGCAAGGGATACAACGGACCTAGATTTGAATCGGAAAATATGTGCCAGATTGACCAATAAGGTCTTTGAAAATGTACCGTATGTAATTGAAGGATGGGAAAACCTACCAGAAACGGCAGGTCATATTTTTACCTACAATCATTTAATTAATGATGCCCACTACACCTTAAACAACAGTTTTCAAATTACCTTGGATTCCCACTTTTTGAGTGCTAAAGTATTGTTCGAAAAATATGGGGAACCGGGTATTAGAACCGTTCGCATTGGCCGCGGTCAGGAATATGGTCATCAAAACTATTACAACAATTTAGGCCATATAAATGTATATACCAAAGACTCGGAGCTCACGTCATCCGAAAATGTAAAACAGGCCCGAAACATCTTTTATGAAGAAGCCTCCAAACACCTGAACAATAATTACAATATAATTATTAGTCCAGAAGGCACGTCTTACCGAACCGAAGAATCTCCCGGTCCTTTTAAAATGGGTGCTTTTAAATTGGCCGCCGAACAAGAAAAAGAACCGCTAATAGTACCCATAGTTCTTGTGAATTTTGATGACCGAATCGGTAGGTCCTTGTTTTACTGTAAGATCGGACAGCCGTTTTTATTAAGCGAAAAGGTGGCATCAAAAAGCAAGGACGATTTGCGTGCGTTTGTACAACAATACCAAGCGGAGTATACAATTGATGTTCAAAAGGCGAGAGAAAGAGCGGAAGAATTATTCCTATCTCCTGGTGGCAAGGTACTTAATGAAGAACCACCTGCCATGTGGGCCAATGAAATTAAAAGGCTTAAAAGAAGGGTTTCAAAACTGAAGACCCAAGAAAACCTGATTGCCATTTATGGAAGTTCTTCGGTACGTTTATGGGTACACATGCAGAAAGATTTACAGCCCTTTCATACTGTGAACCTTGGTTTTGGAGGCTCTACATTTGCCTGGTGCATTCATTATTTTGATGAAATTTTTGCCGAGGTAAATCCTTCTAAAATTGTGCTTTATGCAGGTGAGAACGACTTGAGCCAAGGTAGAACACCCCAAGAAGTACTGGCAGATTGCCACGAATTGGTGGGCATGGTCAAAGACAAATATCCAGATGTAGCACTGGCCTTTATAAGTTTAAAGCCCAGCGTGGAACGGGAACAGATGATTCCGTTGATTATAGAGACCAATTTGCTGTTGTCTAAATATGTGATTTCCGAGTTAAACGCGCAGTTTATAAATGTATTTAGCCATATGATCAGTAGTGACAACCGGCCCATACCGGAACTCTATCTCTCGGACGGCTTGCACTTAAATAAAGAAGGCTATACCATTTGGAGCAGCGTTATTAAAAATGCGCTGGAGTCAGTAGCGCTGTTGGAGGTTGAGAAGTGAGGTTGTGTATTGAAGGCAAGGCCGTCTTGTCCATTTTTGTAAAAACCGGACTTCACAAGCTGCAAAGTGGGTTTCTATGTCCTGCGAGAACAATGGTTTGTTCTGGTGCTTAAAAAAAATCCCGCCCTAAAAAGCGGTTATCTGAGTCGTTATTTTAATGATTATGGGGTTGTGCAACGGTTACCAATGTTCTAAAACGTGTTTTATTCATTATTTAAATCAGTCCATAATTTATATGCTCCGAGAAAAAGTCCAAAGGGAATACATATTCCAAACAGTCCAACATATTCTTTTTCAGAAATGGCTTTTGTAATGAAAAAGTAAACTATTGTGAATGAGCATATTATTCCAAAAACAGCAAAAATCTTTAACATTCCTGTTCCCATAATTTTATTAAAACTATTGTTCATTCGAGTTGAGTCCTTTGAAAGACTTGAAAAAAACCAATAGAGCATATGAAATCCAACATTAATTGATATAAGAGCAAAAATCCGTTCTTTAAAATCAATGTCAGTTATAAAAATGACAAGAAGAATACTGAAAATAAGGTTTGCATATCCGAATATTTGATAGTATTTTTTTATGTCTGTTTGATTGAAAATTTCCATTCAGATTTCGTTTGACAAATGTTTTACGTCAATGAGACTATGGCAAGAAGGCTGGCAAGGAAACCTTTCGTTCCTGTCTTAGCACGAAGCTAAAGCTTATTGTTTAGTTTTATTTCTTCTTGTCCAGAGCTAAATCCATAAGATTTAGCGACACAATAAATATACGCAGACCTTTCTGTTTAGCCCTAAAGTCCGAATTGGGTTTAGGTTTAGTTAACTCATAGTGCTATCCCAGCTCTCTTAGACCAAGCACTAACCCATTAATTATCATATGCAATAAAATAGAATATGTTAATCCCAATCGAATTCGAACATAGCCGAAACTAATACCAAATATAAAAAAGGGCAGCAAAATTAGAGGTAAAAAAATTACGTCATAAATATCTAAGTCTAAGTTGAAGATATGCATGAATGCAAATAAAGTTGCACTTGAATAAAATATAATATTTGGTCTCTGATTCCATCTTTTTTTTAAATTAACAAATGCGTCACGTTTGTAGTTCAATAAAATGAAAACAATACAACTTAAAACTAAAATGTAGAAGATTCCGATTAAAAAAAATGCAAAATTCGTAGAAGGCCACCATAGACTATCAACAAGTAAAAAAGAAATTAGCAGTCCGCTAAATACCGAAAACGAAATTTTAAAATTTCTTACATTAAAATTAGTTAATGGTAGTCTAAATGAAATCTCCTCTAAGATTGGATAAATGATAACAGATAGTAAGAGAAAATATGGTTTATAACTGCTTTGCTGAACTATGGAATCATAAATCTTAATTGATTTCATCTCAACTGGTTTAAACACTTCAAAGTGTACCAGAATTGTTTCCGGGATTGTAACAATAAATATTCCTACGTAAGACAATAGAAAGACCTTAAATAAAATAATTAATTTGCGAGATAGGGTTACTTCAATATTTTTCTCATATCTAGGGTTTCGTAAAAAATTGAAATAGTCTTTTCTTACAGATTTTTTTTCCATACAAGGTGTTTTCTTTCATCAAGGTTAAAGCGTATTGTTTAGTTTTATTTTTTATTGTCCAAAGCTAAATCCATAAGATTTAGCGACACAATAAATGTACTCAGAGCTTTCGGTTCTGCCCTGAAGTCGCCATTACGTTTAGCATCTGTGTTGGCATGCGTTATTTTTTTTCGTTCTTCTTGCGTAATTTTTCCGCCCAAAACAACATAATATCGGTATGAATATCTGGCGGATTTATCTCGTTGTACTTGGACGCAATATTGTATGCATTTGAACCAATTTGTAAACTAACAGCGGTACCATCAGTAAAATATATATTTATACCTTCTCCCGCATGTACATCTTTATGGAATTTAGTTTCTCCAAATTCAATGCTTTCAATTGTTTTTCCTTTCATTTTTAAAGCTTCCTCTAACTTAAATTCAGGCCTTGGTGGTTTGTCAAATTTTGGAAATATTGACAAAGACTCTAGTCTTTGTAAGCATGATTCTGAATCCAAATCAAAAACTATTTCAAATAGATTTTTTAATTCTTTTAAAGCACTAAATATATCTTCTAAATCAGAATTAAATGTTTCAAATGCAGCATAAGGAGTTATGCCTTTGGAAGGGATACCATGAATGGGCATTCTCTTTCTATTTATTTTGTGGAATGGCGTATATATTTTGGATTGTAGATTACTAGGAATTATTTCTTTAAAACTGTTTAAACGTTTTCCCTCATCTTTCAGAGTAATGTTTTGTTCTTTTGCAATTTTAATTAGGCAGTTCTTTTCCATTCCATCGATAACCAGTCTATAAAGTTCTAATATTGATTTCGTGTATTCTTCACTATTTTCAGCAGCTGGATAGTTTACTAACCTATATTCATCTTGCTTAAATAATTTGTGGTTCAGTTTAGTTTCGGTAATTGAATTAATAAGTTTTAATTCTCGTTGAATTCCAATTTTTGGACCATCCATTACATCCCAAGAACCATCCAAATATCGTTTTGTCCATCTCTCAAATCCTTTGTTTACTTTATGAAACGATGGGTTTTTAATATAAAAAGCAATCCATTTTGCGTGGTCTTTCTCAGAAATTTTATCTTTAAAAGAAGGCATGAATGCTGCAATACAAACGAAATTATTTTCTAATTTTCTAAATGCAAATTTGAATTCAATATATGGATGTTCTTCACTTAAATTTTCCTCCCAATTATCTGAAATGCGAATTTCTCCACCCATATCATCTTCAATTAAATGATAAGCATGGGAATTTGCTCGATAGTAATTTAATACGGCTCTGTCGAAATATTGAAAGTATTTTTCATGTTCCATATTTTGTCATAATGCATGCCAACAATCATATAACGCAACAAGTTGCTTTATATCTCTTTTATATGACCTGTAAGATACACCTATTAACAAAATCTACCTTACAGAAATCTGTAAGGTTTTTAACAAAACCTTCAACAATAACACTTTAAAAATAATATCGGAAAATTAACAAAGTCTTTGATCGTATTGTTGGTTAACTTTCTTTGAAATAGGTTATTTTTCACCTCACAAACCCTAACTAGCAATTCCATGAAAACACCCAATGCCCTATTTATAGTAGTCTTTACCATTGTTCTTACCTCCTGTTCATCCACTAAAAAAACGGTAGACAATAAACTCTACGGCACTCTTTGGGAGCTGGAATACCTTTCCGGGCCCCGTATTGCTTTTCAGGGGCTGTACCCAGACCGTAAGCCGCAGATTACATTTGTAGAAGAAACGGGTCGTGCTCAGGGTACCAACAGTTGTAATGGCTACTCCGCCCCATTTAGCATTAATGGGAACAAACTTTCTTTTGGTGAACCTGGACCTACTACACTGATGTTCTGTGGCCAAGGGGAATCGTTCTTTGTAAATACCATGAAGAAAATAACGGGCTATACGATAGATGAGAACGGGAAATTGAATCTTTTTATGGATGACGTTCCTATGATGCGTTTTAAGGTAAAGGACAATAGTACTGCAGTTAAAACACCGGAAGACACCTCCTTATTAAATACGGGTTGCTATGCATCTGATGATAGCAAAAGCAGTATTGAATTTGATATCACTTCTGTAAAAGCGAACAAAATAAAGGGAATGTTGAGTTATAATTTATATGAAAAGGATGCTAATAAAGGTAGTTTTCTGGGTACTTTGAATGGAGATAAATTAATTGGAAAATATACGTTTTCCTCCGAGGGAACCGAAAGTGTTCGTGAAGTAGCTTTCCAAGTAAAAGGCACTAGTTTGGTGGAAGGTTATGGCTCTGTTAACGAAACGGGAACCAAGTTTAAAGACCCAAATAAAATATCGTATACATCTGCCATGCCCTTAACATTGGGTAGCTGTAAGTAGTAAAGCCTTGGTATGAAAATATATTTTTAAAGCATTTTTCTAGTGGTAGCCTCTTCTTCTTTGTAAACCTTTTTTACTATTTCGTACAAATCGGGAATTACCGTTTTGGCTATAGGTGAATTGTTGTTCAGTAATACGCAAATACCTAAATCTGCTTCCGGATACACAGCAATCTCGTTTCTGTAATTGTTCACACTTCCGCCGTGATGCCAAATGGTTTTTTCATAAGTCGCATCTCCTTCGGTGAACTTGTGTATTCTCCAACCAAAACCATAATAAGATCTTGTATGACCTGGCCATCGCTGATAGTACTTACTATGACCGGAAATCTCAATAAAAGGATTAAACGCCTCGCCAATGGCGGAACTCTTCATTATTTCTGGGTTGTGCCCTAGTAGAAAACGCATCCAACGGCCCATATCATGGGCATTAGAACTGATGCCACCTGCTGCAATGGCATTGTAATAATTGTCTCTTATATGTGCTGCTCTCCAACCGTTTCTAATTCTAACGTGAGGCATGGCAATATTCAACTCGTGGGTTAAAGTCTCAAAATTTGTAGTGGTGGTACACATTTCCAACGGCTTAAAAAAACGATCGTCCAAAAGGGTATTAATCTTTTTTCCGGTAGCTTTTTTCATCATTTCGCCGCAAAGCGCGAACATCGCATTTTGATAGCTATACATAATTCCCGGCTTACTAATGGGCATCACCTCTTTAAAACGTTTGGCAATATCGTTTAAAGGAAGGCCTGCTTCTACCAAGTTAGTATAACTGTGGTACGGTGTCCCGGAAGTATGCGAAAGAATATTGGCCAGGGTTACGTTTTTGGTATTGGAACCATCGCCCAATTCAAACTCCGGAAGATAATCACTTACCCGGTCCGTCCAGTTTATTTTTCCTTCGTCCTTAATATTTGCTGCTAACATACCAGCAAAACCTTTAGATAATGAACCTAACCTAAAAACAGTTTCGCCATTTACAGTACTACTCTCAACACTATTTTTTCTTCCAAAACCTTCAGAAATCATAATAGAATCTCCTTTTACAATGCTTACCCCTGCCCCAACAACATCTCCATTGGCGATTGCTTTCTTAAAATAAGCGTTCAGCGCAATTTGTAAATCCTTTTGACGGGATTCATAAAGATGACTGTCTTTTGTGTTCCTTGGTGCTTTATCCGCAGTAGTAACTGCGGTTTCTGCTTTTTGGACTTTAGTTTCTGATTCTGAACGAAATACCCGGGACGTAAGCGCTGATAGCGTGAAAACAATGAGCGCAGAAGCAATTAAAATTTTATATTTCTGCATTGGTGAAAGGGACTTTGGTTGTTTGAGATAAACGAAAATAAGCTGAATTGCTTAAATAACGGTTGAAATACACTTTTTCTTATGTTTTTCAGTCACTTTTTAAGTAGTTTTTAACATTATCTAATAAACCCGACTATTTTTAACGGGTATTGCATAAATCCATCAAAAAATTCCATAAAGATGAGCGTACATTTATCTTCGCACTAAATTTTCCCTGAATTAGATACATGAGTTTAAAAGAACAAAGCCTTTCACTTAAAGAAGCCCAAAAACTGGTATTGCTATCGCAGCGCTTACCCTCTACAAAAAGGATAGGTTCTGCCCAAAATGCCACACTCTCCGCAATAGAACACTTGGGGTATATTCAGATAGATACTATTTCGGTAATTGAGCGGGCACACCATCACACCCTGTACAACCGCAATCCTAACTATAAGGCCGACCATCTGTCAGCCTTAGTTGCGGATAAAAAAGTGTTTGAATATTGGTCTCATGCCGCCGCCTTTTTACCTATGACTGAATATCGCTTTAGTCTTCCTCGTAAAACTGCCATTGCTTCCGGAAAACAAAAACATTGGTTTAAAAGGGATGAGAAGCTCATGAAAGCAGTTGTTGAACGTATAAAACACGAAGGCCCTTTAATGGCAAAGGACTTTGATAAAAAGGGGAAGAAACATGGAGAATGGAAAACGGCACCGACAAAACAAGCGTTAGAAAATCTGTTTATGCAGGGCGATTTAATGATTACCAAACGTATCAATTTTCATAAGGTATACGACCTTACCGAACGGGTTTTGCCTAGTGATATCAATACAGTCATGCCTACGGAAGATGAATATGGCCGGTTTATGGTTAAGAAATATTTACAAACAAACGGACTAGGAACACTCCCAGAAATAACCTATTTGCTAAAAAACGTAAAACCATTGGTTACGAACGCTTTGGATACCATGCTGAATACTGGCGAAATAGAACTGGTAAACGTTTCAAACACTGCATATTACGTACTTCCCGAAGCACTAGAACTCCTAAACCAACCTTTGGCCAGAAAGAAACTTAAAATTTTATCTCCTTTTGATAATCTCCTCATTCAAAGAAAAAGAATGACGGACCTCTTTAATTTTGATTATACCCTGGAGTGCTATGTACCCCAACACAAAAGAAAACATGGCTATTTTACCTTACCTATTTTATGGGACGGTAAATTAGTAGCCCGAATGGATAGCAAGGCCGATAGAAAAGAAAAGGTATTGCACATTCACCAACTAACCCTAGAACCGAGTTTAAGAAAAACCGAAGCCTTTGCAGATGCTCTAGGCAAGGAATTACAATCGTTTATGGAGTTCAATGTTTGTAACAGTATTCAATTACACCGTACAATCCCATCATCTTTCAAATTTGAATTTGAGCATCGATTTCTAAATTAATGGTTCGGTGAAATTAAAAACGTTTCTACCTATAACTTTCTTTGTATCTTAATAGGCAAAACCTGTAAAAATAGGTGGAAAAACATATTTTTGCGCCTATTTAATGCTGAAAACAAGCTGAAAGGTGATTGAAGTTCAAAACATAAAATTCAATAACGAAACAAGACCAGAATCCGGCTTTGAACTTATAGACTTAGAAGAGCTTTTTAGGCGTGATATTGAGCAAGACATTACCCTGTCTCACAAGGTAGAGTTTTACCAAATTTTATTTATTACGGAAGGTAGTTCAAAACACAGCATTGATTTTACCGATTACCCGTATACCAAAAGCACTCTTTTTACGATACGAAAAGACCAAATTCATAAGTTTTATAAGAATCCAGATACAAAAGGTTTTCTTTTACTTTTTACCGAAGATTTTCTCGCAAGTCTGTTAAGTCAAAAAGAAGTGGTTCGTTCGCATGAGCTTTTTAATCAATTTTTAACCTCTCCAAAACTAACAATCAATGACGAAGACTTTGATGGTATTTACTCGGTCGTAAAATATATAGAGTTAGAATATACCAAGAATTATGATGAGTTCTCAGGTGGTATTATTAGAAATGCACTTCATATTTTGGTGTATAAATTGTTTCGCATTAAGCTAAAGCAAGGCACACACTTTTCCCAACACAAATATGTAGGCGACTTTATACAGTTTCAGCAATTGATAGAAAAACGTTGTTTTGAGACCAAAAAAACACTGGATTATGCCCAACTCATGGGTTGTACACCCAAAACGCTAAACAATGTTTGCCAAACTATCATTGGAAAATCTGCCAAAACAATCATAGATGAGATTCTAGTTACACAGATTAAGCGTTTATTGATCAACACTTCCTTGTCCATCACAGAAATAGCATACACCTCTGGCTTTGATGAACCTACTAATATGTATAAATATTTTAAAAAACATACAGAAGTTACTCCTGAAGCTTTTAGACAAAGGCACATCTAGAAACTTTCCCTTTTTTACAGTATAACTTCATTTTTCTATAGTCTTTGACTTAGGTATCCGCAATACTTTTGTGTTATATAATTTAATTAATTTTTTTTAAAAAATATAGCATATGAAAATTGCAATAACCGGAGCCACCGGACAATTAGGAAGGCTCGTAATCAACAAACTAAAAGGGAGAACAGCAAAAGCTAACATTGTAGCTTTAGCAAGAACCCCTGAAAAAGCAAATGATTTAGGGGTAGAAGTACGTGCGTTCGATTATGGGAATAGCGAACAAATGGTACAGTCCCTGACAGGTATTGATAAATTACTTTTAATATCGGGAAGTGAATTAGGACAACGTATAAAACAGCATACCAACATTATTGGTGCCGCTAAAAAAGCGGGCGTAAAATCAATTGTCTATACCAGTCTTTTAAAAATTGAAAGTTCTACTTTGGTATTGGTGCCTGAACATTTAGGCACAGAGAAAGTTTTAGCCGAATCCGGCATTCCTTTTACGTTATTAAGAAACGGATGGTATACTGAAAACTATACGGGTTCCATACAAGATGCCATAAAAATGGGTGCTGTCTATGGTAGCTCTGGTGACGGTAAAATTTCATCCGCTTCACGTGAAGATTTTGCAGAAGCTGCTGCAATTGTATTGACTTCTATAAATCAAGAGGGCAAAATTTACGAGTTGGCAGGTGATGAATCTTTTACTATGAGCGACTACGCTAAAGAGATTTCAAAACAAACTGGAAAAGATATTTCTTATGTGAATCTTCCTGAAAAAGATTATGCCCATGCGTTAGAAGATGCTGGAGTTCCTTCTCCAATTGCTGGGTTTTTAGCAAGTTCTCACATATCTACAGAAAAAGGAGATTTGTTTGATGATAATCATCAACTATCAAAATTATTGGGTAGACCCACTACCCCATTATCAAAAACTATAGTTGAAGCTTTAGGTTAAATAAATCTATTTATAGGTACAGAAGGTTGTTTTTTGTTTCAAACAAAAGACAACCTTTTTTTGTTCAGATCGAAATCAACGATTCACGTTCGTAGAACGTTTGTATTAAATTATTTAATCATTTTGGTTATCCATTAAAACAGACCAAAATACAAATGTTTAACCTTCGTTTTTATATTTTCCCTTTTTTACAGTGTTTTGACCTTTTTTAATAGGTACTGACCTATGTGTTCCATTTACTTTTGCTTCATTAATTAACAAAGAAAAAACAATGAGAAATACATTTTTATTTACAGTAGTAATTTCGGCTTTGAGCCTAACATCATGTAACGGTCAAGATGATGATGCTTCAACCAAAGAAATTTCCAATCAGGAAAAAGTTGTGGCATTGCTTAAATCTATTGAAACCGGAAATCAAGAACCTGCGGCTTATATTAATGCTAATAAATACATTCAACACAATTTAGATGTTGCAGATGGATTAGCTGGTTTTGGAGCAACGTTACAGGCTTTGCCCGCAAATTCGGCAAAAGTAAATACAGTACGCGCCTTTACAGATGGTGATTTTATCTTTACTCATACGGATTACAATTTTTTTGGACTAAAAATAGGTTTTGATATTTTTAGATTTGAAGATGGATTAATTGTAGAACATTGGGATAACCTACAAGTAACACCCGAAGAAGCCAACCCAAGTGGACACACCATGATAGATGGTACCGTAGAAATTACAGATTTAGGTAAAACTGAAGAAAATAAGGAAATAGTTACCTCCTTTGTTACTGATATTTTGGTAAATGGAGACATGAGTAAATTGACTACTTATTTTGACGGTGATAACTATATTCAGCATAACCCAAATATACCAGATCAAGTTTCTGGTTTAGGTGCGGCTCTAGAAGCAATGGCAGCACAAGGCATTTATATGACTTATGATAAAGTTCATATGGTTATTGGCCAAGGTAATTTTGTGCTAACCGTTAGTGAAGGTCATTTAGGAGAAGATTACAATGCGTTTTATGATCTGTTTAGAATAGAAAACGGAAAAATAGCAGAACATTGGGATGTACTGCAAAACATACCACCTAAAGCAGATTGGAAAAATGAAAACGGAAAATTCTAAATAAACTAGTAATAAATGAAGGCAGCTAACGGGCTGCCTTTATATTTAAAATTTAAAAGCGATTTTACTCTTCAAACAAAAACTCTCCCTTAGTTTCTGCAGCCTGTAATCCCCAATCAACAATTAGGTTTAGAATTGGAACCAATGTTTGTCCAAACTCCGTAAGGGTATATTCTACTTTTAAAGGTGGTTTTTTAGTAAACACTTTTCTGTTTACCATACCATCTGCTTCTAATTGTTTTAACTGTAAACTTAAAGTACGCTCCGTTATACCAGGAATTTCCTTTCTCAATTCGTTGTAGCGTTTTTTATCGCCTATTAAATGGGTTAGTATAACACTCTTCCATTTTCCACCTATCAATTCCATTGCTGCGCTCGTTGGGCAGAATGATATTTTATTATTGATTTTAATCTTTGGCTTTTTTTCAAACAGTTCTTTTCTGTCCATTTCTTAAATATTAAATATATGACAAAGATAATAAGCTTCAATAAAGTATGCAACTATACTTTTTATAGTAAAATATTTTGTGGTTAAATAATTGATATTCAGTTTATTGCAAATAATTTTATATACTATACTTCTTGACCGTTATTGACACGTACCAACTCTACATATACATTTGCACTATAATTTTGATAGTATTATAAATCAACAAGTTAAGAAATAGTAAAAATGAATCTAACAGAAATATTAAACAACCGCTACTCAGCAAAAGAATTTGATGCAACTAAGAAAATATCCGATGCAGATTTTCAACAAATAAAAGATGTATTACGTTTAAGTCCTTCTAGTGTAAACCTACAACCTTGGCATTTTTTAATAGCGGATACTCAAGAAGGTAAAGAGCGAATTGCAAAAGGGACACAAGGATTTTTCAAATTCAATACACCAAAAGTCTTAGATGCTTCTCACGTAATTGTTATCGCAGCTCGCACAGATGCAGACGATGATTATATGAATAGCATTTTGGAGCAAGAAGACCAAGATGGACGCTTTGCAGCACAGGAGTTTAAAAATCAAATGCACGGTGGTCGTATGCTATTTGCAAATATTCACCGCTACGACCTTAAAGATTTACCGCACTGGATGGAAAAGCAAGTGTATTTAAATATGGGTGCACTTTTATTGGGTGCAGCTGCCTTAGGTATTGATGCTTGCCCAATGGAAGGGGTAGACGTAAAAGCATTAGATGAAGAATTTAGCTTACGCGAAAAAGGCTTCACCGCTCTTGCAGTTGTGTCTTTAGGTTATAGAAAAGACAGTGACTTTAATGCAAAATTACCGAAATCTAGATTTCCTGAAGAAACAGTTATCACACAGTTATAATCAAATTTAAAACTCTAGAAACTATGAAGAAGCTTTTAAAAATAATTGGAGGAATTATTGGAATATTAGTGATTGCTGTAGCGGTCATATACTTCTTCTTTCCAAAGGTTCTTGTAGACCAAACCAATGCAAGTTATGCTCGCGCTGCCGGTCTTGAGAAAAAAACGATTGAAATAAATGGCTACACTGTTCATTTCTATGAAAGTGAAGGGGAAGATGATAAGCCAGACTTTGTTCTTGTTCACGGTATGGGAGATGATAAAAGTAGTTTTTTACAAACGGCTAAATTTTTATCAGAAGATTATCATTTAATTCTACCCGATTTAGCTGGTCACGGTGAAAATGAAAGAAAAGAAGGACTTGATTATTCCATAGATGGTCAAGCAACATTTTTAAAATCTTTTTTAGAGGAATTGGACGTAAATCAATTTAACCTTGTTGGTAACTCAATGGGCGGACATACCGCTGCAGCATATGCCATTAAATATCCAAATGAACTTAATAACCTCATTTTACTAGATGCTGCGGGTATTAAAATAGATGACCACGTTGTGTATGGTGGTTTTGGTAAAGAAATTAAAAACAAAGAAGAATTGGATGCTGTGCTTTCACGCGTCTTTTATAAAGTGCCGGAACTACCAGGTCCAATAGCAGATTATATGATTGAAACGGTTAACAACAGTAAAGATTTTGTTGATGGCTCGTTAATTCCTGCAATTAAAAACGGAAAATATTTCAATCTTAAAGATGATGTGCAATCTATAAAAGCACCTACGTTAGTCTTGCAAGGTAGACACGATGAAGTGGTAAACTTTAATGTGGCAGAGTACTACAGAGACCATATCCCAAATGCGAAGTTAGTCGTTATTGAAAACGCTTCACATTCACCTCAATTAGAAGTGCCGGAAGAAGTCGCAAACAATATTAAAAACTTCATACAATAGACATGAAAAAAGGAACACTTTCAACAAGAGACCAGCATTTAGCAAAAGTTCAATTATACCGATGGTATCAATTATATGAACGTCCAATGAACGATCAGCGAATTAATAACCAGCTACAAATGTTGGACGAAAATGTTATGATGATCAATTCAACTGGAGAATTCAAAGGAACTAAAGGGTATCCAGAAAGATTGAATGTTTATGATGGTTGGCAAAATGCACATCATATTAATTCTATTGCAGTATCATTATTGGATGATAATACTATTGGTTTGGAAGCCGATTTACATTATCAAAATATTAAGCCTAATGGAGAAAAGCAAAGTTATGCACTGCATTACAATGATATTAGGTTAGAAAAAGTGATTGGTTCATTACCAAAATTTACGAGAGTAGAGATCGTACCTGTAGGAGTAACTGATGAGGATTTTGAAGATGCTTACCCAACTAACAGGACAAAGTCGTTAATGTATTTCTGGTTGGCTAATATGGAAAGTCTAGATGGAAATGTGACTCCGTTTAGAGAATTATTGGTTGATAATTTCAAGCTTCATTTTTCAACAGACAATGAACCGATTGTTGACATAGATCATCTTGAAAAATGGTTAAATGGCACACCAAAACAATTAAAAGAAAGCAGTCATTTTCCAGAGAACTTTACTGTAAAAGTAATTTCAGAAAACGAATATGAAGTTAACGTAGATTTTGTTTGGAAAGGTACAACAAAAGAGGACCAAAAATTAACCGCAACTACTTCACACCATTGGATTGTACAGGATAATCCAAATGACAGATTTGCAAAAATAAAAGAGGCTACAATCATTCAAAAAGTACCACTTACTCCATTAAAATAAAAGATACTTCAATTATAAAGAACATTATTATGAAAAGTACAATAGTAAAATTTACAGCAAAAGCAGAACACAAAGATACGTTTGTAACAACGCTTAAAGAAGCACAAGCGGCAACCCAAAAAGAGGCTGGTAATAAAGAGATTAGAGTATTTGTATCTAAAGCAGAAGACAATGTGTTTTTTGTTTACGAACGTTGGGCAGACAAAGCTGCTATTACATCTCACGATAACGAACCACATACCAAAAAGTTAATGGAAGTAGGACAGACCGCCTTACAGTCGGCTCCTGATTTCTACTTTTTAGGCGATACTAATCCGTTACCAGACCATTCTAAATCTGCAAATCCTGAAGATGAAGTATTTATAATTTTCTTCATTTTTAAACTAAGAACTGAATTTAGAGAAACACTTCTTGAACAGTTTGAAGATCACATTATCCACACAAGAAAAGAGGAAGAAGGCAACATCCTTTTTGATTTATATACAGTAGATAATCAAGAAGATACCCTAGCAGTTTACGAGCATTGGAGAAAAGAATCTGATGTTTGGGATATTCACTTTAATCAACCTTATGCAGTAAAAACAGGCAAACTAATGGAAGAAGCTGTCATTGGTGATTTAAAGCAGTATATGAATTTCGTTACAGAAATTTAAAAGATACCCAACTTTATTAAAAACAAAGATTATGAAAAAGCAATTTATTTTACTATTCACTTTAGTTTTAGCTTACTCCAGTATTGCGCAAAACACAAAAGAAGACAACTATCAAACAGGCGTAAAAATTGTTAACGAGGTTAATGGTGAAGGAGCTTCAAAGGGATTAGAAGCGGCTTTTAAAAGTGTCTCTCCAGATATGGCAGATTATATTATTCGCTATGGTTTTGGAGAAATTTATAATAGAAAAGGCATAGATTTTGAAACCAAAGAATTATTAATAATTGCTAGTCTTACTACACAAGCTAATGCAAAATCGCAATTAAAATCACATATAAAGGCTGCCTTAAATTTAGGTGCTACGCCAAATGAGATTTCAGAAACTATGATTTTATTAAGCTTGTATACGGGCTTTCCTGCTGCAAATAATGGCATTTTTACTTTAAAGGAAGTTTTAGAAGAAACAAACTATACAGCATCTAATCACATAAATACAACACAACAATTAGTTAAAAACTGGGAGTTAGATGGCTTTTCTATGCCTGAGTCTATTGTGGCATCACCAACAGAGAATTGGTTGTATGTTTCTAATGTAAATCAAAATAGCAAAGGGTATATAAGTAGAATTTCAAAGGACGGAAAAGTTGAAAATTACAAATGGGTAACTGGTTTAAATTCGCCTGCAGGCTTGGCATTATATCAAGACAAATTATACGTTGGCGATGGTAAGGAGCTTCATATTATCAATGTTAAAAATGGTAAAGTTGTAAATAGCATTACTTCTCCAGATGTTGTGTCATTAAATGATGTCGTGGTTTCTAAAAACGGAAAGGTTTTTATTTCTGATATAGCAAGTGGTAAGATTTTCACATTAGTAAATAACAAATTAGAGGTTTGGTTTCAATCACCAGAAATTAAGCATCCAAACGGACTTTATATTCAAAATGAAGACTTAGTTATTGCAAATTTTGGTGAAGAATTGACTTTAGAAATTTCACCAGATAAGTTTGGCAGTCTATATAAAGTTAACCTAAAAGATAAAACGATAACACGGTTTAAAAGCAGTTATCAACTAGGAGCTATAGACGGTTTAACTGCTGTTAATGATGGTTTTTTAGTAACAGGAGGTACGGTTAGTGACTTGTTTTTTATAAATGAGAATACGCGACAATTAATTGGAAACTTCCCGAAAGGTTTAGCAGATATTACTATAGAAAACAATGTGTTATTTACTCCGGTTCTTTTTAGTAATTCAATAGCATCTTACACACTTCCACCTACTATTAGTAAAGCTATACCTGTAGATGAAAATTGGAAAAGAATAAACACAAAAGAAGAATACTTAAAGATAGCTGCCGATAATTTTTATGGTGACAAAGACGGGCAATCTGTTGCTACTCACGACGGACAAATATTTGGAGTTTTTGGAGGTAAAGTATTGACAGGTACTTGGGATTGGAAAAATAATTTCTTCACCAGAACAAGCAAAATCGGAGATATGGATTTAGGGTATGATGAACTTGTAATTGAAGTTACAGGAGCCAAAATGCGCTTAACACTTAAGCAAGGCAAGGGAATGACCGTTGTCTACAATAAAAAATAATTTAAAAATAGAAACACTATGAAAGCAATAGTATTAGAAAAAGCAGGAGGACCAGAAAACCTTCATTTAGCAGAAGTAGCAAAACCAAGCATAAAAGATAACGAGGTATTAGTAGCGGTAAAGGCTATTTCATTAAACCCGGCAGACGTAAAACCAAAGTATCAAGATAAGATGCTGAATATGATGTACGGTGAAAAACGACCTGTAATTTTAGGCTGGGACATAGCAGGAACCGTAACAGAAGTCGGTACTGATGTTACCAATTTTAAAGTAGGAGACAAGGTTTTTGGTATGGTGAATTTTCCTGGTGTAGGTAACGCTTACGCGGAATTTGTTGCTGCGCCAGAAGCACATTTAGCTACAATGCCAGACAACGTCTCTTTTGAAGAGGCTGCTGCTACAACCTTAGCTGCTTTAACTGCATTACAAATCTTAGAAGGAAGGATTAATAAAGGTGATAAAGTACTAATACAAGCAGGTTCTGGTGGTGTTGGGCATTTTGCTATCCAAATTGCAAAAGCAATGGGAGCTTTTGTGAATACTACTGCCTCGGCAAAAAACGGTGCATTTGTTACCTCTATTGGAGCAGATAACGCAATTGATTATCATACTGAAAAGTTTGAAGAAATTCTATCTGATATCGACTTTGTGTTAGATACGCAAGGTGGTGAAGTATTAGAAAATTCAGTAAAAGTTTTAAAAAGCGGTGGAACAGCCTACACAACAGTAGGTATGGACTTAGATGACTTAAAAGCATCAGCCAAAAAGGAGAACAAAACCGTTTCAGACATTTTAGTACACTCTAGTGCTGAAGATATGAACACCTTAAAAGGAATGTTAGAAAACGGTAGCATTAAACCAAACATTTACAAAACGTTTGCTTTTGAAGATATGGCTGCTGCCCATACCGAAGTTGAAAAAGGAAGAACAGTGGGTAAAGTAATCGTGACACTTTAGTATTAACTATTAAAACACAATGAAAATGAAAACACAGGATAAATTACCGAATTATACGAGAAAAATATTTGTTGGTGGCGAATGGAAAGACGGAAAAGGACCAGCAATCAAGGATATTAACCCTTGGAATCAAGAGGAGTTATTTACCTTAAACGGAGCTACTACAGATAATGTTAATGAGGCTTTTGAACTAGCAGCAGTTGCGCAGAAAAAATGGGCAGCCGTATTACCTCCTGAAAAGAGTAGAATGATGCTAAAACTAGCCGAAGTAGTTAGAAACAGAAAGAAAGAGTTTGCAGAATGGGCAAGAAAAGAAGTAGGAGCAACCTTAGCAAAAGGGTATTTTGAAGCAGAATTGGTTGCTAGCGTTTTTGAAAGTGCTGTGCATTTACCATTACAAGTAGAAGGTAAAATATTACCACAAGATATTGATGGCAAAGAATCTATGGCTGTTAGAAAACCATTAGGTGTTATTGGTTTAATTTCTCCTTGGAATTTCCCAGGTCAATTGACCGCGCGTACTTTAGGTCCAGCATTGGCAGTAGGTAATGCGGTGGTGTTAAAACCGGCATCAACGTCTATAGTAACAGGCGGATTAATTTTCGCTTCTTTTTTAGAAGAGGCAGGTTTCCCGAAAGGGTTATTAAGCGTTTTACCTGGTGGAGGAAGTACTATTGGTACTGCGATTACAAAACATCCTATTTCAAAACTAATTTCGTTTACAGGCTCAACACCAGTTGGTCGTCAAGTTGGTAAAAATGCTCTGGAAGCAGATATCATTAAAAATATCGAGTTAGAATTAGGTGGTAACAGTCCGTTTGTAGTACTAGAAGATGCAGATATAGATCAAGCGGTTGAAGCTGCTGCTTGGGGTAAATTTATGAACCAAGGTCAAATCTGTATGGCTATCAACAGAATTATCGTTGAAGATAAAGTCTATGACGAATTTACAGAGAAGTTTATAGCAAAAGTAAAGACCTTAAAACGATTGGATATGAATGATCCGGATACGTTTGTAGGTCCTATTATTGATCAAAACCAGTTTGATACTGTTAAAGGGTTAATAGACGATGCAAAAGAACAAGGATATAAAATGGCATTAGGTGGTGAAGCCGAAGGTTTACATATGCCTCCACACATTTTTGTAGACGTTGACGAAAACTGCCCATTATTTCAAAATGAGATTTTTGGACCAGCAGTGTCTATTGCTAGAGCAAAAGATACGGAAGATGCTTTACGTTTAGCAAATGCTACAGATTATGGACTGTCTAGCTCTGTATTTACACAAGACGAAGCAAAAGGTATGGCGTTTGCACAAGGTATTGAAGCTGGAATGACGCATATTAATGACCAACCGGTAAACGACAGTGCCTATGCACCTTTTGGAGGAGTTAAGAATTCAGGTCTAGGTCGTTTTAATGGACAATGGGGTGTAAAATCATTTACCGTTGCTCATTGGATTACCATTCAAAAAACACCAAGGAAATATCCTTTTAAGGCAGCTGATTTTCAATAAAGTAATTATAGTTGGTTAATTAGTATTACTCGATAATCGAGATTTAATGCTCCGAGGCTTGCCTCGAAATCAAGGTGTATTGCTTTTAATGCTTCGCGGGCTTGTCCCGAGGTAGTTTACTGTATGTTTTGGTGGGTGTTTCTACCTCTACCTTGGCATACAGTTTTTTTGGTTAACTTGTCGTATAAAATCTCTTTCATAGAAATTTAAATCGTAAATGGACAACCTTCTTACCTTTTCAATTACCGTATTCACAGGTTTCTTTGCCATAATGAACCCACTTTCCAATATGCCTGTTTTTTTATCCTTAGTTGAAGGTGCCGATAGACAAACCCAACGCAATATTGGTAAAAGAGCCACCTTTACGGCCTTTATAATCGTTACCATTTTTCTTGTACTTGGGAAGTTTATATTTCTCCTGTTTGGAATAACCATACCCGCATTTAAGATTACGGGGGGTATTTTAGTTTTTGTTGTAGGTTTTGATATGCTCCAGTCTAAAAAATCTAACGTAAAACACTTAAAAGAAACGCATATTGATGAAAATATAGCAATTTCCCCACTGGCCATTCCCATATTAGCCGGACCGGGTACTATTGTAACCGGAATGAACTTTGTTTCCAACGCGGGTTATATTAAGATTGGAATCGTAATTTTAATTTTTGCGGCCATGTGTTTAATGACCTATTTTACTTTTATGTTAAGTGAGTTATTCATTAAGAAAATTGGAAATAACGTCATATCTGTAATAGGAAAAATAATGGGTCTTATCATTGCTATAATTGGTACGGATATGATTATTCAGGGTATTAAAATATCGTTCTCACTATAAGCTAAGAGGATATTGATTTTGCTCTCATTTAAATTTGAAAATTATGAATACAGCAGAAAACAAAAAAAATGCAATAGCCTTTTATAGAATGGCTTATGAAGGCAATCCTAAAGTTGCCATTGAGAAATATTGTGGAGGTCAATATATTCAGCACAATCCTGATGTAGCCAACGGGCCAAAAGGTTTTATCGATTATTTTGAACGTATGCAACGTGAATACCCTAAAAAGTCGATTAACTTTGTTCGCTCCATAGCAGAAGGAAATTTGGTTGCGCTACACACGCATCAAATCTGGCCAGATAATGACCAGTACATCACCATGGATTTTTTTCGGTTTGATGAAAAAGGGAAGATTTGTGAACACTGGGATTCCATTCAGCAAATTCCTAAAACATCGGCCAACCCCAATACTATGTATTAAAACCGTACAATCGGTTACTTCAAAGGTAAGGGTACCACTTTTTTGTATCTATTTTAAGATTTACCAATACTTTTGTTTCCATTATATTCTTAGTTTTACTTATTCCTAAAATTTCAAATTACTAGGCATGACCATCGAAATTCTACATAAATTTAATCTTAACGACCAGGTTCAACAGGAAATTCAGGATTTATATAAACAACTGAATGACAAAAATAAACAGAGACCTTTGCATCAAATACTTCAAGATGAAAATCATGTAATTTTTGCAGCATGCAAGCACGAAGGTCATATTATTGGAATAGCCCTTTTAGCTACGTACAAGGTTATTTCCGGATATAGAGGTTTAATTGAAGATGTAGTGGTCGATTCCGAACATCGAGGAAAAGGAATTGGAAGGAAATTGATGCAAAAGCTTCTTGCTGAGGCCGAGCACTTAAACCTAGATGAAATCATATTGTTTTCAGGTCATCACAGAACAGCGGCAATCAAACTTTATAAAAGCCTAGGTTTTACAACAAGGGAAAGCGGAGTTTACAATCTAAAAATAGCAGATTCTTAAGGTTCAATTACACCTTTTTAACATGCCGTAATTGGCTTTTTAGCTCATCCATTGATTCTTGTAATTGTCTTAATAGTCCTTTCTCCGTAGTAGCATCCTCACCAAAGGTAATTCTACTACTCACCTCCCAAATTTCCTGTATTTGAAAGGGTTTAATATCATAAGGAGGGTAGGTTTCATTGAGAGAAACTAAAGTGACATTATTTGAATTGGGTCGTTTTTCAACCTTTTTTACCAAAACGGCATCTTCCAAAACCACAACGTACATCTTATTAGGGCTAACATCATCTATATGCTCTACAGCCTTTGCCAAGACCCATTCCCCTGATCTTAAATTGGGCAACATACTATCGCCATCTACCTGAAAACCACGGTATGTAGCATTTCTAAACTCAGGTATTGGTAAATCAAAAGCAGGAAGTTGTTCATACCAGCTCGTATCTGCAATATTCTGCGGGTAACCGGCGGCGGCCTTGGCATTTACCAAAACCATATTGTCATTTCCAGAATTATCTACCGTAACCACTTTGGGAATTACACTAACTTTTGAGGTCTCCAAATATTGATTGTCACTATCACCAAACAACCAAAGGGGGTTTATCTTAAACTGTTTTAAGAGCTCCATCACTACTTTACCAGAAAGTTTGGTCCGCCCACGTTCAATATCTGCAGTTGTACTAGATACGCCCAAAAGTTTGGCAAACTCTGCTTGGGTATAGCCCAGTTCTCGGCGAACATCTGTAAAGCGTTTTAAAGTAATTTCATTTTCCATAGCACACTATTAAATTGAGACTGGTTTTCAAAAAAGAGGGAGAATCTAGTTAAAACTCTCTTCTCCCCTTTGCTCCTCAAATATACACAATTTGGACATACTCCAAAATATTATTTGGATTATATCCATAATGTGGAATTTTTCCATAAATTTGGATTAAATACCAAAACAATATGTCTTTATCTTTTGATCGAATAAAGGAAAAATTGAATATCCTAGCCGATGCCGCCAAATATGATGTTTCATGTTCTAGTAGCGGGAGTGTACGTAAAAATAACTCTGACGGATTAGGCGATAGCAGCGGAATGGGTATTTGCCACAGCTATACGGAAGATGGCAGGTGCGTTTCATTATTAAAAATCCTGTTGACCAACCATTGCATATTTGACTGTGCCTATTGTGTCACTCGAAAAAGTAATGATTTACAACGTGCCGCTTTCAAAATTCAAGAGGTAGTAGACTTGACCATTAATTTCTACAGACGGAATTACATAGAAGGCCTTTTTTTGAGTTCAGGAATTTTTAAAAGTCCAGATTACACTATGGAGCGTCTAGTTATGGTAGCCAAGAAACTTAGGTTAGTAGAAAACTTTAACGGGTACATTCATCTTAAATCAATTCCCGGAGCCAGTGACGAGCTTATGCGCGAAGCAGGATTATATGCCGATAGATTATCGGTAAATATTGAGGTACCTACCATTTCCGGGCTGAAGTTATTGGCTCCCGATAAGAAACATGAAGATTTTACCAAACCTATGTTAAAGGTGAAGAATGAAATTATTCAATACAAGTCAGAGAAAAAAATAATCAAAAGCACTCCCAAATATGCTCCTGCTGGGCAGAGCACCCAAATGATTGTTGGGGCCACTGGAGAATCAGACAAGGATATTATGTACTCTGCCACGCATTATTACAAAAACTATAATATGAAGCGGGTATACTACTCTGGCTATGTTCCTGTAGCAGAAGACAGTAGGTTGCCCGCTATTGGCACTCAAGTTCCTATGCTTAGAGAAAATAGATTGTACCAAACGGATTGGTTGTTGCGTTTTTATGGTTTTGGGGTTCAAGAAATTCTTAATAATGACCACCCAAATCTAGATATGGATGTTGATCCTAAATTAGGGTGGGCCCTGAGAAATATGCAATACTTTCCTGTAGACATCAATAAAGCAGACAAGAGTGTTTTAGCCCGCATACCAGGCCTCGGAATGAAATCTGTGCATAAAATAATTAGTGCTAGACGCTACCGAAAGTTGAATTGGGAACACCTAAAAAAAATTGGCGTTGCTCTTAACAGAGCTAAATACTTTATTATTTGTGATTCTAATTCATGGGAACACAAAGATATAGAAGGAACCAAAATTAAAGGCTTGATTCTCCAGAATTCGGTGGGGAAATTTAGAAAAGAATACAGCAATCAATTACAGTTATTTAGTTGATTTTGCCATTTAGAAGCCAGTGTTAACAGAACAAAATATGAAACTATGAACGCTACTAAAACCTTTATTTACGATGGAAGTTTCAATGGATTTCTAACAGCCATTTTTGTTGCTTTTGATGAAAAAACAAGAGTGGCCGATATTCAAAAAAACACAGCCTCTCAAAGCGGGCTTTTTTCTGAAACAGAGAGCATTTTTACGCAAATGGATAAAGCCCAAAGGGTATGGAACGGAATAGACAAAAAGAGTCATACAGCAATAAAAGATATTTACTTTGCCTTTTTAAGTGAAACCAAAGGTGTTGAAATGCTATTGTACAGTTACATTCGAAAAATGTTTACAACTACCACTTCTATTTCTTCGGATTACTCAGATGGCACGGTTCTAAAAATTAGCCAACTAGCAAGATCTGTAGGTAGGGAAAAACACAGAATGGAGGCTTTTGTTCGTTTTCAATTAACAAAAGATGACATCTGCTTTTCCAACATAGAACCAGATTTTGACGTGATACCATTGATAACAAAACATTTTAGATCTAGATATGCAGACCAACAATGGTTGATTTATGATGTTAAACGCAAGTATGGCATTTTCTATGATTTGAATCAAGTTGAAATTATAACATTAGACCTAGATACCGCCTATACCAATAGTCTAAACAAAAGTGTTCACTTTGGTGAGGAAGAATACAACTACCAAGACCTTTGGAACAATTACTTTAAGAGCACCAATATAAAATCCCGAATTAACTTAAAATTACACAAACAACACGTTCCTAAGCGATATTGGAAATATTTAAGTGAGAAGAAAGCCGTGTAAGCCAAATGTAAAATTCCGTGGTATCAAAAAACTCCCATAACCTATGTCTTTTATTGAATAAAATATGAACTCTTAAGACAGTCGCTTCCTTTTACTCAAGGTGTTCACCATGATTTCCTTAACATAGATATAAGTTAAGCTCACTTCTTTGTTAAAGGTCAAAAACGTACCTTTGCCACTTTGCTATAGAAAATGATAAATTACGAAGAAAATATTGAGGTTCAGGGCGCCCGCGTTCATAACCTTAAAAATATTGATGTTACCATACCAAGAGAAAAATTGGTTGTCATAACCGGACTTTCGGGTAGCGGAAAATCCTCTCTTGCCTTTGATACAATTTATGCTGAAGGGCAACGCCGATATATTGAAACTTTTTCGGCCTACGCAAGACAGTTTCTTGGAGGTTTGGAAAGACCGGATGTGGATAAAATAGATGGACTTTCTCCTGTAATCGCCATAGAACAGAAGACTACTTCAAAATCCCCTCGATCTACCGTGGGGACCATTACGGAAATTTACGATTTTCTGCGTTTGCTTTTTGCACGTGCCGGTGACGCCTATAGTTATAATACGGGCGAGAAAATGGTAAGTTATAGTGATGAACAGATAAAAGACCTTATTAAAAAGGATTATGATGGTAAGAAAATTAATATTCTTGCTCCGATCATTAAATCTAGAAAAGGACATTATAGGGAGCTTTTTGAACAGATTGCCAAACAGGGCTTTGTAAAGGTTAGAATTGACGGTGAGGTAAAAGACATTGTTAAGGGCATGAAAGTAGACCGTTACAAAACCCACGATATCGAAATTGTAATTGACCGGTTAAAAGTGGTCGATTCAGAGGATATGGACAAGCGCCTCTCTGAAACGCTGAATACTGCAATGTACAGCGGGGACAATGTACTTATGGTACTCGAGGAAGGCCAAAAAGTAGCTAGGTATTTTAGTAGGGATTTAATGTGCCCAACAACCGGCATCTCCTACCCTGTTCCCGAGCCCAATACCTTTTCATTTAACTCCCCAAAAGGAATGTGTCCTAACTGTAACGGTTTGGGCCATGTGTACGAAGTAAATGAAAAGAAGATATTTCCCAATAAACAATTATCCATAAAATCGGGTGGGATTGCACCTTTAGGTGATTATAAAAAATCATGGGCTTTCAAACAGATTGAAATTATTGCTCAGCGCTATAATTTTGAACTCACAGACCCCATTTCAAAAATTTCGGATGAAGCTATCAACGTATTGTTGAATGGCGGACAAGAAAGTTTTGAAGTAGACTCTAAAAGCTTAGGAGTAAAGCGCACTTATAAAATTGATTATGAAGGAATAGCCAATTTTATAAAAAGTCAATATGAGGATGCCGCCACGACTGCTTTAAAACGTTGGGCCAAAGAATATATGGACAAAATAACCTGTCCCGTATGTGAAGGCGCTCGTCTACGTAAAGAATCTCTTTACTTTAGGATCGACGAAAGAAACATAGCAGAGCTAGCCTATTTAGATATTGCGGAATTAGCAATTTTTTTTAAAGGACTAGAAAAGAAACTTGAAGGAAACCAACTTAAAATTGCGGAAGAAATTATTAAAGAAATCAGAACCCGTATCCAGTTTCTTTTAGATGTTGGTCTAGATTACCTTTCCCTCAACAGAAGTTCAAAATCACTTTCTGGTGGAGAGGCGCAGCGTATACGATTGGCCACCCAAATTGGTTCTCAATTGGTAGGTGTTCTTTATATTCTTGATGAACCAAGTATTGGTTTGCATCAACGAGATAATACCCGGTTGATTAAATCCTTGGAATCACTTCGTGATATTGGTAATTCGGTGATTGTTGTTGAACACGACCGCGATATGATCGAATGTGCAGACCATGTTATCGATATAGGCCCAAGAGCGGGTAAACATGGTGGTGAAATTATCTCACAAGGCGCTCCAAAAGATTTAAAAAAGGAACATACACTTACTGCAGACTACATTACGGGAAAGAAAAAAATAGCGGTTCCTGACGAGCGTAGAAAAGGGAATGGCAAAAAAATTACCCTTTCCGGCTGCACAGGGAATAACTTAAAAAATGTCTCAATTACTATTCCTTTGGGGCAAATGATCGGTGTAACCGGTGTTTCAGGTAGCGGAAAATCTACTTTAATAAATGAGACCCTCTACCCTATTATGAACGCACATTATTTTAATGGCGTCAAAAAACCTATGCCCTACAAAAAAATTACCGGCTTAGAACATATTGATAAAGTAATAGACATTAACCAATCGCCCATAGGTAGAACCCCAAGATCTAATCCTGCAACATATACCGGTGTTTTTGGTGAAATTCGTTCATTGTTCTCCAAAACTCCAGAAGCTGCAATTAGAGGTTATAAGCCTGGTAGATTTAGTTTTAATGTAAAGGGCGGGCGTTGTGAAACTTGTCAAGGTGGCGGTCTTCGGGTCATTGAAATGAATTTTTTGCCAGATGTTTATGTAGAGTGTGAAACGTGCAACGGTAAACGCTTTAATCGGGAAACCCTAGAAATTAGGTATAAAGGAAAGTCTATTGCAGACGTTTTAGAGATGACAATCAATGAAGCTGTAGATTTTTTTGAACTTATACCCAAAATTTATCGTAAGTTAAAAACCATACAAGATGTAGGTTTGGGGTATATCTCCTTGGGACAACAATCCACTACACTTTCGGGAGGTGAAGCTCAGCGTATTAAGCTGGCCACAGAACTTTCTAAGCGAGATACGGGCAACACTTTTTATATTTTGGATGAACCTACTACAGGACTTCATTTTGAAGATATTCGTGTATTAATGGAAGTTTTGACTCGTTTAGTAGACAAAGGAAATACCATTTTGGTTATAGAACATAATATGGACGTCATTAAAATGGTAGATTACATTATTGATATAGGGTATGAAGGCGGTCGTGGTGGCGGAAAACTTGTAGCAAAGGGCACACCGGAAGAAGTAGCTCAAGACAAAAAGAGTTATACGGCTAAATACTTAAGACCAGAATTGAATATTCAAGATTGAATATCAAAAAAATCAATATAATATTAATAGCAAGTTCAACTATAAATGTATCTAGTTGTGTGCTGCAATAAAATAAAAGCAATAAATTCATCCTCTGAATTAAGATATAGAAATTGTTTTGGCGTACACTTAATTCATGATCAAAACCGTTAGTATTTTTGCTAGTCGGATATTTTGCTTAAATAATAAAATTATACATGAGAAAAGAACAACATCATAAAGGTTGGAATGAAATAAAAACCAACGATTCTTGGGCCATATTTAAAATTATGGGAGAGTTTGTTATGGGATTTGAAAAAATGGGTACCATTGGCCCCTGTGTTTCTATATTCGGATCTGCCCGTACCAAAGAGGGCGATAAGTATTATGAATTGGCCGTAAGCATTGCAAAAAGTATTGCTGAAGCCGGTTATGGTGTAATAACAGGCGGTGGCCCTGGTATTATGGAAGCAGGTAACAAAGGTGCGCATGAAGCAGGTGGTACTTCGGTTGGGTTAAATATTGATTTGCCTTTTGAGCAACATGACAACCCTTACATAGACTCGGATAAAAGTTTAGATTTTGATTACTTTTTCGTGAGGAAAGTAATGTTCGTAAAATATTCGCAAGGTTTTGTTGTAATGCCAGGTGGGTTTGGCACACTTGATGAGCTTTTTGAAGCAATCACTTTAATTCAAACCAATAAGATTGAAAAATTCCCAATTATTTTAGTGGGAAGTGAATTCTGGACGGGTCTTATGGATTGGATTAAAAATACGATGCTAGAAGTAAAAAACATTAGCGCCCATGATTTAGACCTTATTAAAATTGTTGACACAGAAGATGAAGTTGTAGACATTATTGACGCATTCTACAAAGGTCGCAATTTGAGTCCTAATTTTTAATAGTACGCTTGAAAATCAAATCTCTCATATTTTGTTTTTATCTAGGAGCCACTATTTTTGGTGCTTCCGAAGAATTAGTTGCGCAGCATGAAAATGTACTGACCGCTACACTTGATGGCGTGGAAAAAGAAATCCATGTTCAGCAGGAATTCACATATAAAAACAATACGAACATTACGCTTAATACCCTGTACTTTAATGACTGGGCACACGCCTACGCAAGTAAAAGTACAGGTTTGGCCAAACGTTTTTCCGAAGAGTTCAAAAAAAGTCTTCATTTAGCAAAAAAACAAGAAAGAGGGTATACCAATATAATGAGTGCCGTGGACAGCGAATACAGGGGTCTTCATTGGCAGCGAACAACTGGTGAGGATATATTAAAAATCGATTTAAATAGTCCGTTGGGCCCAGGAGAATCAACTAAACTTTTTCTAACCTACACTATAAAACTTCCCGAAAACAAGTTTACGCCTTATGGTTATGACAAGAGAAAGAACAGTTATTACCTTAAGGACTGGTATTTGACCCCGGCATATTTTGACGGTGCTTGGCATTTATATTCTAACAAAAATTTGGAAGACCTGTATACCGGGGTTACAGAAACTACGGTAAACTTTGTTTACCCCAGTAATCTAAATCTGGTTACCAATTTTACCGTTTTGGGCGATGACCCCATCCCAAATGGACAAATGGCACAGTTAACTGCGGAACAACAGAAAAATTGCGAAATCCTTCTCAGTCCGGAAAAACGTTTCATGACCCATGTTACTCCGCAAATAACAGTAATTACAGATTTAGAAGCTTTTAAATATGAAGATATTTTTAAAGGAATATCCATCAACAGGGTTACTGAATTTATAGAAGATAACTTGGGCAAATACCCACATAAGCAATTGTTGGTAAGCCAATTAGACTATGAGAAAAATCCCCTGTACGGAATTAATCAACTGCCATCTTTTATAAGACCTTACGAAGAACAGTTTCAGTTTGAGATGAAATTCCTGAAAACCGCTCTCATCAATATTCTAGAAGAAACACTCTTTCTAGACCCAAGAAAAGAACAATGGTTGAGTGATGCTATTGCCAATTACTTAATGATAGAATTTGTAGAACAGTATTACCCTGACCAGAAACTACTGGGCAAATTATCCAAGATATGGGGTGTTCGTAGTTTCAATCTTGCAAAAATGGACTTTAATGAACAATATCCATTTTTGTATATGCTTACGGCACGTACCAATTTGGACCAACCGTTAAGCACCAGCAATGACTCTCTTATTAAATTCAATCAAAAAATAGCCAACAAATATAAAGCAGGTCTGGGGCTAGCTTACTTAGCTAGTTATATTGGCAAAGATAAAGTTGATAAAAGTATAAAGACCTTTTACAAGCATTATAGACTGAGTCAGGTCAAGACTTTAGATTTTGAATCCATATTAAAAAGGTCTACAGAGACGGATATTGATTGGTTCTTTAAAGATTATATAACTACGGATCGCAAAATAGACTTTAAAATTAAAAAGGTTGAAAAAACCGAAGACTCACTTAAGGTTACTATAAAAAACAAAAAGGGGACTAGCGTACCGGTTTCTCTATTTGGCCTTAAGAAAGATTCCGTGGTATCCAAGTATTGGTTTTCGGGTATTAACGATATAAAGACGGTGACTATCCCTAGAAATGAAGAAAAACGTCTGGTTCTCAATTATGATCAAAAGATTCCAGAATTCAACCAACGGGACAATTGGAAGTCTTTGGGCGGCTTTTTCTCTGGAAATAAAAAGCTAAAGTTTACTTTCTTTAAAGATTCTGAAAACCCCTATTACAATCAGGTTTTCTACGTTCCCATTCTCAACTTTAATATTTATGATGGATGGACCCCAGGCATGCGATTGTATAACAAAACCTTCTTGGAGCGTCCTTTTGTTTATGATTTCTCACCTTCTTATTCTTTTCGAGAAAAGAGTTTCGTAGGCTCAGGAAGTTTTTCATATCGTAAATACCTTAGCAAAAGTGGTTTGTATGTAGCCAATTTTAGGCTTGGTGGGTCTACGTATCATTTTCAAGAAAACTCTAGATATTCTACTATAACACCTTCCATTACTTTTGGATGGCGACCTGAAAATTTAATTTCAAACAAAAGAGAGTTCCTGAATTTTAGATATGTAAATGTTTTACGAGATAAAGATGAGAATTTAGGTGACTTTGAAACCCCGCCAGATTATAGTATTCTAAACGTTAGATACACCAACAGAAACCCAGGCATAATAAATTATGTTTCTTGGTTTGCAGATGCGCAGCATGCCAATGACTTTACCAAAGTTGCTTTTGAGTTAGAGTATCGTAAGTTATTTGAGAGCAACCGTCAATTCAACTTTCGTTTTTATGCAGGTAAATTTATAAGAAACAAAACAACAGATTATACAGACCCTAACTACTATAGTTTTGCTTTAGACCGCCCTACGGATTATTTGTTTGATTATGGGTATTTGGGACGATCGGAAGATTCTGGTATTTATAGCCAACAGATTATTATTGCAGAAGGTGGTTTTAAATCCTTTCTTCCAGAGGAATATAGATTTGCCAATGACTACCTTACCACCATTAACACAAGTGTAAATCTTTGGAAGTGGATTGAAGTATATAGTGATTTAGGTTACGTAAAGAACAAAGGTGTAAGTGGCAAGTTTGTTTATGATTCAGGAGTTCGTCTTAACCTTCTTACGGATTATTTTGAACTCTATCTACCCGTATATTCCAATAATGGATGGGAAGTCTCACAACCTCAGTATGGTGAGAAAATTAGATTTATCGTTACTGTAAGTCCAAAAACCTTGATAGGGCTATTTACTAGAAAATGGTTTTAAGATTTGGTTATTGAATTCTTAATAAAAAATAAATTTCACAACTGATAATTATCATAATACCATTCGTTCGTAGTCTTTTTTAAATATATTTTAATAAAGTATGTTGTGCAAGCATTGTAAAAATGCTTCTAGTTTGCTATTTTTGTGAAAATTCTCACAGCTTAATGGATACATCGCCTAAAACAAGTAACGATATTACGTTTGATGATTTCAAGACCCAAATTATAAGCGATTACAAAATTGCCGTTCTTAGCAGAACAGTAAGTTTATTGGGTAGAAAAGAGGTTTTGACCGGTAAGGCAAAATTTGGGATTTTCGGAGACGGTAAAGAGCTGCCGCAATTGGCCATGGCCCGCTCTTTTAAAGATGGTGATTTCCGAAGCGGATATTACCGCGATCAAACGTTCATGCTAGCTTTGGGGTTAACGAACCCTAAGGAAATGTTTCATGGACTTTATGCCACTACCGATATTGAGAAAGAGCCTATGAGCGCAGGTAGACAAATGGGCGGTCATTATGTGACCCACAGCCTTAACGAGGATGGTAGCTGGAAAAATCTTACCGAACAGAAAAACAGTAGTGCAGATATATCTTGTACGGCCGGGCAAATGCCGCGGTTGCTGGGACTTGCCCAAGCATCGCAAATGTATAGGAATTTAGAAGGTGTGGATGCAACCAATTTCTCTAACAAAGGTAATGAAGTAGCTTGGGGTACTATTGGTAACGCCAGTACCAGTGAAGGTATGTTTTTAGAAACAATTAATGCTGCAGGCGTACTTCAGGTTCCAATGGTAATTAGTATTTGGGATGATGATTATGGTATTTCCGTACCAGCTGAATATCATACTACTAAGGAAGATATTTCTGAAATGCTCAGCGGTTTTAAGCGCACCGAAGAAAAAGAAGGCTATGAAATCCTTAAAGTTAAGGGATGGGATTACACGGCTCTTATGCATGCCTATGAAAATGCTTCTGACATTGCTAGAGACGAACATGTGCCCGTTATTATTCACGTAACAGAACTTACGCAGCCCCAAGGCCATTCCTCTTCTGGTTCACATGAACGTTATAAAGATGCTGAAAGGCTAGAATGGGAAAAAGAAAATGACTGTAACAAGCGTTTTCGTGAGTGGATTCTTGAAACCGGAATTACTACGGACGAAGAACTTAAAGCAATAGAAAAGAATATCGTTAGAGAAGTACGTTCTGCAAAAAGAGAAGCATGGTCAGAATACCTAGAGGAGCACAAAGCACTCAAAAAAGAGCTAGTCCAATTATTGGATAAAACATCTGCTAAAAGCCAGAACAAAAACTTTATAGCAAAAGTAAAAAACGATCTCATAGCCATTGAAGAGCCCGTTAAAAAAGATTTAGCTGTAAGTTCAAGAAAAGCGTTAAGATATTTAATTGGAGAGTCATTTTCGGAAAAACAGGAACTTTTAAACTGGACGAACTCTTTCCTTAAAGAAACTCAACCAAAATATAGTGCCAATTTATATAATGATGGCCCTACAGGTGCTAAGAATGTTGCAGAAATCAAACCGGTTTATGCAGACACAATAGAAAACGTTGACGGACGCGTTATTCTACGCGATAATTTTGACAAGATATTTGAAAAATACCCCAACAGTCTGGTTTTTGGTGAAGACAGTGGTGCTATTGGTGATGTAAACCAAGGCCTTGAGGGACTGCAAAAGAAATATGGTAAATTCCGAGTAGCAGATACGGGCATACGGGAAACTACCATTATTGGGCAAGGAACAGGAATGGCCATGAGAGGGCTCCGACCTATAGCCGAAATTCAATATTTAGATTACATATTTTATGCTCTAGCAACACTAACAGATGATGTAGCCTGTTTAAGGTACCGGACTTTTGGAAAACAAAAAGCACCTTTAATTGTGCGTACAAGAGGGCATCGTCTAGAGGGTATATGGCATTCAGGTTCTCCTATGGGAACATTGATTCATTCACTCCGTGGCATGTATATTCTTTCTCCGCGAAACATGACGCAAGCGGCAGGTTTTTATAATACCCTTTTAAAAACAGATGAGCCTGCGCTTGTAATTGAAAGTTTAAATGGCTACAGGCTAAAAGAAAGAAAACCGGTAAACCTGGGGGAATTCTGTACACCTATCGGTAAAGTTGAAACTCTTAAACACGGGAGTGACATTACTTTGGTCTCCTATGGATCTACACTTAGAATTGTATTAAAAGCTGCTGAAGAATTAAAAGAAGTTGGTATTGACGCCGAAGTAATCGATGCACAAACTTTACTGCCATTTGATATACACCATGACACTTTAGAAAGTGTAAAGAAAACAAATAGATTATTGGTGATAGATGAAGATGTCCCTGGGGGATGTTCAGCTTATTTGCTTCGCGAAATTATAGAAAATCAAGGAGCATATGCCTATTTAGACTCCGCACCACAAACTTTAAGCGCCCAACCTCACAGACCCGCATATGGCACGGATGGCGACTATTTTTCAAAACCCAATACAGAAGATGTATTTGAAAAAGTATATGCGATTATGAATGAATTAGACCCTGAAAGCTTCCCTAAACTACGCTAAACACTTCGTTATCAAACCTATTGGTATTTAATTTACTAACAGCACCATAAACCAAGTTGTTCCAGTAGAATTATTTGTTTCATTTGTATTTTGGTCAATTCGTAAAAAACAATACTTTTATCATTAATACAAATTAAAAAATACATGTCTAACACACTTTTGAAAGATATTGGCCTAGCTCTATTACGAATCTCAGCATCTGCAATGATGGCTGTTCATGGATATGGAAAATTGCAAATGTTAATCAATGGTGTTGAATTTGCGGACCCTATAGGTATAGGCGCAACACCTTCTTTATTTTTAGCTGTGCTAGCAGAGTTGGTTTGTCCAATTTTAATCATATTTGGCTTTAAGACCAGATGGGTAGCCATACCTACAGCTGTTACTATGGCAGTTGCAGCCTTCCTTATACATGGAGCAGACCCTTTTCAGAAGAAAGAGTTAGCCTTAATTTATTTTGCGGTATTCGTTTCTATTATTCTTTTAGGACCCGGAAAATTCAGTATAGACAAAAGATAACTTATAAAATTTTCACCAATAGTTCTTTTAAAAGATCTGCTTGTGAATTAACGTTAGCTCCTACTCCTTTTCCTTTCAAATCCATTTCACGAAGAGCAGATATAATTCCGCTTACTTTTCTCATAGGATAATTTCGTGCCGCTGTCTGAAACTCACCCACAAAATACGGGTTAATTCGTAGTGCGCTCGCAACACTTTTGGGAGAATGATCCTTTAAACCATGGTATTGCAAAAGCTGACTAAAAAAGGTATGTAATAAAGTAACGGTGAGAACAAATGGATTATCTTTTGGGTTTTGCGCAAAATAATTGATTATCCGCGTGGCTTTCAGCACATTTCTCTCACCAATGGCCTTTTTCAGCTCAAAATTATTATAATCTTTACTAATACCAATGTGAGCTTCAATCTCTGCTGGGGTAATCTCACTCTGTTTTGGCAATACCAGTTGAAGCTTTTCTATTTCATTATTAATACGGCTCAAGTCAGTTCCTAAATACTCAGTAAGTAGAATTGCAGCTTTATGAGAAATGTTGTATCCCCTTCCCTGTAAATTTTTCCTAATCCAATCAGAAACTTGGTTTTCGTATAGCTTTTTGCTCTCAAAAAGAACCCCAGCCTTTTGCACCGACTTATATAGCTTCTTACGCTTGTCTAATTTTTTGTACTTATAACAAACAACCAATACCGTTGTTACTTGGGGGTTATCTACATAAGCGGTCAAGTTTTCAATGGTGCGCACTAAATGCTGAGCCTCTTTAACAATGACTACTTGACGTTCTGCCATCATAGGATATCTTTTTGCATTAGCAACAATATCATCTATGGTTACATCTTTTCCATAAAGAACCATTTGATTAAAACCCTTTTCCTCTTCCGCAAGTAAATTTTTCTCAATATATGAGGCAATGGCATCAATATAATAGGGCTCCTCCCCAAATAAAAAATATATGGGTTTAATTATGCCGTTTTTAATATCGTTAACTATTTGTTTTGCTTCATCCATCCAAAAAAAATCATCAAATTTGCTATATGGTACCCCTTAATTTCCCTGAGTATAAATTCCGTTTCAAAAGTAGCGAAAATAACGTGCGTATTTTTGACACCATACGCAAAAAATTTGTGGTTCTGCAACCGGAAGAATGGGTAAGACAACATGTGGTTAATTATCTTGTGATAGAAAAAAAATACCCAAAAAGCTTAGTAAATGTGGAGAAACAGCTGATTATCAATAACATTAAAAAAAGGTATGATGTAGTTGTTTTTAATTCAGATGGGAGCATTCACATACTCGTAGAATGCAAAGCTCCCGAAATAAGTATTAGCCAAATTACCTTTGATCAAATAGCGCGCTATAACCTAGAACTTAAAGCAGACTTCCTGATGGTGACCAATGGACTTGACCATTTTTATTGTAAAATGGATTTTACGTCAGAAAAGTATACTTTTCTAAGGAATATTCCTGATTTTAGCCGTTAATTTGCCATCGTCTTGCGTATAGCCATAGTCATACTTAATTGGAACGGAGAGGTACTTCTTGAAAGGTACCTGCCATCGGTCATTCAATATTCCGATGGTGCAGATATATACGTTGTAGATAACGCATCTACGGATGGCTCTGTGGCTTTTGTTGAGACCAACTACCCTAATGTCACCGTTGTTCAAAACGCTAAAAATGGCGGATTTACCACAGGCTATAATATAGGCTTAAAAAGTGTTGAAGCAGATGTATACTGTCTTCTAAATTCTGATGTAGAAGTTACAGAGGGATGGTTAGAACCTATCATTAAAGCATTTAACGAAAATAAGGATGCGGCCATTATTCAGCCAAAAATCCTCGATTTGATGCGTAAAGATCATTTTGAATATGCAGGTGCAGGTGGTGGCTTCATTGATCAGCTGGGCTATCCGTTTTGTAGAGGTCGAATTTTTCAGGAACTAGAGGAAGACAAAGGTCAATATGATGATATTATTGAAATATTCTGGGCTACTGGAGCATGTATGTTCATTAAAAGTGATGTCTTTTGGGATTTAAAAGGTTTTGACGAAGATTACTTTGCCCATCAAGAAGAGGTTGATTTATGTTGGAGAGCAAAAAATAAGGGATATAAAATCTTATATGTAGGTACTTCTCATGTCTATCATTTGGGAGGTTCAACCCTAAGTAACATGAATCCGAAAAAGACTTTTCTTAATTTTAGAAATTCTCTTTTTTCCTTGATGAAAAACTTACCACGAAGAAAAGCATTGATTTTAGTACTCATACGCCTCTTGTCAGATGGTGTTGCGGCTTTACGCTTCATTTTTCAGCTAAAATTCACGCACTGTTTTGCCATTTTAAAGGCGCATTTAAGTTTTTATAGACATTTTGGAAAGATGTATAAAAGGCGTGAAAAAGCTAATTTTATCCCAAAGTATTATAAGGTGAAGTCCATTGTATGGCAGCATTTCGTACATCATATAAAGAATTTTAACGATTTAGTAAAACATTAACTAATTTTACCAATACTGAGCTTGACGATTATATAATTTTGTAGCTTAGTGACGCTTATAAAAAAATCAAATAACAAACATTAAATACTAGTAACTCTCATTATGAAGAAATTAATTTTAGGCTGTTTAGGAGTGACCTTGTTGTTGTCCTCATGTGTTTCACAGAAGAAGTATTCAGATTTAGAAACCAAGCACAAGGAAGCTCAGGATCTTTTAAATTCCGCAACGGTTAAATTGAACGATTGTTTAGAAGAAAAGGCTACTGCTAGTTCTAGACTAAAAACATTACAAGATCAGAATTCATTTTTAAAAGCGAATAACCAAGAGTTGATCAATAACATGGGCAACTTGACTACCTTGACATCTAAAGGTGCCGAGAACCTTGAGAAGTCTTTGGAAAGCTTACAAGAGAAAGATCTTACTATTCGTAAGTTACAAGATGCAATCACTAGAAGAGATTCTGTAAACCTTTCTTTGGTTCAGAGCTTAAAAGGTGTTTTAGGTAACTTAGATGACGAAGACATTCAAATTAGTGTAGAAAAAGGTGTTGTTTTTGTATCTATCTCAGATAAATTATTGTTTAGTAGTGGTAGCTACAATGTTACTAGCAAAGCAAAAAATATTCTTGGAAAAGTTGCACAAGTTGTGAACAACAAGCCAGATTTTGAGTTTATGGTAGAAGGCCATACTGATGATGTTCCTTACGGAAGACATGGCGTTTTATTAGACAACTGGGATTTAAGTGTAAAGCGTGCTACTGCCGTAGTTAGAATTTTACAGAATGATTATAATGTTGACCCTAAGCGTATGACTGCTGCCGGTAGATCAGAGTATGTTCCTGTTTCTACAACTGAAAAATCAAAAAACAGAAGAACACGTATTGTTGTACTTCCTAAAATTGATCAGTTCTATAGCATGATTGAAGAAGGTATGGATGATCCTGCCATCAACAACTAAGAAGCTATAAAAGCATAAGTAAAAACCGCTACTTAAATTAAGTAGCGGTTTTTTTATGTCCAATATTCTCGTTTTATAAATAAACAACTAATACCCAACTTAAAAGATATCTAGACTACCCTTGCCTTCCCTAAGAACTTCAGGCTCGCCAGTAGACAGATCAATCACTGTAGACGCCATATTATCTCCATATCCGCCATCAATCACAACATCTACCAAATTCTCCCACTTCTCATAAATGAGTTCCGGATCGGTAGTATACTCCAATAAATCATCATCATCCCTAATAGAAGTTGACACTATAGGGTTGCCCAAACCCTCCACAAGAGCTTTAGCTATAGAATTATAAGGCACACGAATGCCTACGGTCTTTTTCTTTTTAAAGTCTTTAGGCAAATTTGTATTACCCGGAAGAATAAAAGTATACGGACCAGGTAATGCCCTTTTCAATATTTTAAATGTAGCCGTGTCTATTTGACGCACATAATCAGAAAGATTGCTGAGATCCTCACATATAAAAGACCAATTGGCCTTGGCTAATTTTATACCCTTTATTCGGGCTATTTTTTCAAGTGCACGCGAGTTGGTAATATCACACCCCAAACCATAAACGGTATCTGTAGGATAGATAACCAAACCTCCTTTTCTTAGTACCTCCACTACCCTATTAATTTCTTTAGGGTTAGGGTTCTCTTCGTAAATTCTTATAAACTCAGCCATAACATTATCATCATTAACTCCACTTCAAAAATAATCCATTTTTCTTTATCCAATTTGGCTAACCAATTTATTCCCATAACTAAACCAAAAGAACAAAATTTCACCAAAAACCGTTCATCGAATTATACAAATAAAATATAGCGTAAAACGTTATAAAAATCGATGAAATAAAACTAAAGACCCTATTTTATGAAACTCTCCCCCTTATTTAAATTATCAATGTGTTTTCTTTTAATTTTTGTCTCGTGCTCTAAAGATTCTAATGAAACCGAAGAAACACAATCAAAAAGTGACAAGAATGAATTACTGGAATTTAGCGTAACTATTCAAGACACAAAAAATCAACTAGTGATCAATTCCAATGAAATCTTACACACATTTCCTGCTGAAATTAATCTGACGGGTTTAACTCCTGTAATAACCATTTCAGAAAAAGCAACAATCTCGCCAAAATCCGGTGTTGCACAAGACTTTACCAAAGAAGTAATTTATACGGTTACCGCGGAAAACGGCACCACCAATATTTATAAAGTTAACCTTGCCAATGAAGACGAAGATGCCGAAAACAAAAATGTCGTTTTTAGTTTCATGAATCTGGCTGAAGGTAGAAGTAATTTTAACCATATTAAACAACCGGAAGCTGAGGCAGATTCAATTCAGTATCGTATTCCATATCTAAGCAATATTCCGGCTCTAAAGCTTCACCTTAATCTTCCTGAGGGAGCTACTAGTATACCTAAATCTGACGAAACATTAGACTTTACCAATCCAGTTACTTATACGGTTACTTTCCATTCAGGAGACTCTAAGAAATATATTGTTAGTGTGGACAATCGTCTTGATCAAGTTGAGCTACCACCTTTTAGCATAAATATGTTTGCCGATAAAGCACCTGGCGAAACCATTACTTTTAACGCCTATCCCACCAATCCAATTTTGGACAGTGTTAAAGTCAATTTGATAAACAGCCATACCCGTGAAAGTACACCGTTAATTGTTGAAAAGATTGAAAATACATCCTATAGAAGTGATGCTGTAACAGCTAGATTACCAGAATCATATTTAAATGGAAGGTATGAGATTGAGATTTTTATTGAACATGATAATAGTACAGAAACTAATGATAGTGACCTTCGTTTTAGCAAAGGAACACCCAACTTTAGCCATGCTAGTATTAATGGCGAATTGGACAGGGTTATAAGCCGCCCTGGAGCTCACATTTCTGCTAATTTGTACTTAGATCATTCTCGCTTAGAAGATTATACTTTTAGCCTCAAAAAGGATGGTGTAGCATATGAATTTACAAATGCAACCTATAGCTCTGGGTCCGGTAATGAGAGTTTTGTTCTCACCCTTCCTGACCTGGATACTGCAGATGCGCCCAACGGTATCGATTACAAATTTGCTATTCATCTTGATGGAGAAATATATGAATACAATCTTATAGACTACTGGGGAAAAGCTATCCCAGTGGTTTCTGGAGGAAGTCCTAAAAATGCATCCGTTAGCAAAAATGTATATACAAAAGGTGATATGCTGACCGTTACCGGAGAAAACCTATACTTTGCAAATAAGGGAGAGTATATATTTAGAGAGTTTTCTGAAATAGTTTTAGCATCAACGGATGCTAGCGGAAAAGACCTTTCATATCGTTTTCCAGTAGAGTCAAACAGTGAAAATACTCTGAGCCTTCCGATTCCGGATAAAGTTCAGAGTGGCAGTTATGAACTTAAATTGAAAAATAACCTTATAGGGTACAATAACAATAATGATGCTGAGACAGGTATAGAGATTGAAATATTACAACCCGCTTCAACACATCCTACACTAGTTGTAACCGAAGCCATTATAGGTGTTAAGTCAGATAAACCATTTTACAAACAAGCAAGAATAACATTCAATGAAAGCATTGAAGGCATTCAGGTTGATGAAATACTTTTTGTAGAAAATTCGTTGAGTGTGAAGAACTTCTTAAACTACCCTACTTCTGTAGTAACAGGCCAACTAGAGGATAATTATCTTAATGAAATGGATCAAAAAAGTGATGGTAAGGTCTTGGTTACTGATAATGGAGTAACCTATGAAATTCCTTTCTCAATTGTTTTTCAGCATTAACATACCCCGCCCACATATATGACAAATAGAAAAACCCCATGAAATCTATTCATGGGGCTTTTTGTTTCATGTAAAACTACCTCCGGGCAAGTCCACTAGGCATTTAATCTCGGTTATCGAGAAAAATAGTTATCAATTAGCTTATTACCTCTAACTTAGCAAAACGAAGTAGCAATTTCTTTATATCTCCTTTTTCAAATTGAATTTCGGCTTTTCTATCGTTACCTATGCCTTCAATTTTTATTACTTTACCACGACCAAAACGAGTGTGGTTAATAACACTGCCTTCAGCTAAATTTGGGTCTACAGAATTGGTATTCCCAACAGGAGTAGCCAGTTCAGGTTTCAATTTTCTTAACTTCCTAAGCTGTGTTTCATTCGGTTTTTTACGGCTAGGAGGTGTTCCGCCTACTGGTTTAGCCTGCCTTAATCTACTTTTATCTACTTCCCCAAAAATATCATTATCCAAAAGTGGCTTGTAGCGATACCCAGTATCAATTGGCGTAAGGTTCTCTACATATTTTTCATCGATTTCCTCTAAAAACCGACTCGGTTCAGCGTCTATCAATTTTCCCCATCGGTATCTATTTTGGGTATATGTAAGATAGGCCTGTTTCTCTGCACGCGTTAATGCTACGTAAAACAACCTTCGCTCCTCTTCCAATTCACTACGGGTATTCATACTCATGCCGGAAGGAAAAAGGTCTTCCTCCATCCCAACAATATACACATACGGAAATTCAAGCCCCTTAGCTAGATGAATAGTCATCAAAGCCACGCGATCATCATCTCCCTTGTCATTATCCAAATCGGTTGCCAGGGCAACATCCTCCAGAAACTCACTAATACTACCAGTAGCTTCGTCTATTTCTTTCTGCCCCTCAACAAAATCTTTAATACCGTTGAGCAGCTCTTCAATATTCTCCATCTTGCCAATTCCTTCTGGTGTACCATCCTTTTTAAACTCTAAAAGAACACCTGTTTTTTTGGCCACATGTTCGGCTAAAACAAAAGCATCGGTTGTTTTGTTCATGATTTGAAAACTTTGGATCATGGTGGTAAAATCCTGAAGTTTTCGTTGCGTACCAGCATTAATTTTTAAATTAATCTTATCAAGGTTTTGAATAACCTCAAAAATAGAACGATTATAATGATTGGCTGCCACCGTTAGCTTATCTAAAGTGGTTTGACCTATACCACGAGCAGGGAAATTGATAATCCGTTTTAGCGCTTCCTCATCTTTAGGGTTAATGATCAAGCGCAAATAACTTAAAACGTCCTTAATTTCTTTACGTTGATAAAAAGAAAGTCCACCGTAAATACGGTAGGGAATATCACGCTTTCTTAAGGCATCTTCAATAGCACGTGATTGCGAGTTGGTACGGTACAAAACTGCAAACTGACCATTATCTAATTGTTCGTTCATTTTGTGATCCCAAATGGAACCCGCAACGAACCTACCTTCTTCTGCATCAGTGGTACTCCTGTGTATTTTTATGCTTCCGCCATCATCATTTGAGGTCCAAACTACTTTCTCTAACTGCTCTTTATTATTCGCAATTATGGAATTGGCTGCGTTTACAATATTTCTAGTAGACCTGTAATTCTGTTCTAGACGATACATACCTACATTGTCGTAATCTTTCTGGAAATTTAAGATATTACTAATGTTAGCACCACGGAAAGAATAAATACTCTGTGCATCATCACCCACAACGCAAATGTTATGAAAACGATCTGCAAGAGCTTTTACAATAAGATATTGCGAGTGGTTGGTATCTTGGTACTCATCTACCAAAATATACCTAAACCGATCCTGATATTTTGCCAATACTTCAGGGAAACGATTTAATAGTTCGTTTGTACGAAGTAAAAGGTCATCAAAATCCATTGCACCCGCTTTAAAACAGCGGTCTACATAATTTTGGTATATCTCTCCTATTCTAGGTCTTTTAGCCATGGCATCTGCCTCTACCAAATCAGGATTGTTCAAATATGCTTTAACCGTAATAAGGCTATTCTTAAAAGACGAAATACGGTTCTGTACTTGTTTATACTTATAAATGTCCTTGTCAAGCCCCATTTCTTTAATTATGGAAGCTAATAAACGCTGAGAGTCTTGTGTATCATAAATGGTGAAATTACTCGGGAAGCCTAATTTATCTCCATCATACCGCAACAACTTTGCAAAAACAGAGTGAAACGTTCCCATCCAAAGGTTTTTGGTCTCGGATCTACCCGCGATCTTAGCAATACGCTCTTTCATTTCACGCGCCGCCTTATTGGTAAAGGTCAGTGCCAAAATATTGAAAGGGTCAACGCCTTGCTGCATTAAGTAGGCAATCCGAAAGGTAAGCACTCTTGTCTTGCCAGACCCTGCACCCGCAATAACCATTAGTGGACCGTCTTTGTGAAGAACGGGCGCTCTTTGGGCATCGTTCAATTCATCTATGAAATTCTTCAATTTGCTAGAGTATTTTTTAGAATTGTGAATTTAACCATAAATAGGCTTATCCTAAAATGATGTTGATTTCTTTTATAAACAGTATGGACAAATAACTGTTAAAATAAAGGAAGACCACAAAAGTTATACTTATGTGGTCTTTAAAATATGATTTTACGAAAAACTCAATATAGAGAGCTATATGATAGTTCTTTCCTTCTTAACGAATTATACATTGAACCTAAAGTGCATTACATCGCCATCCTTAACTATGTATTCTTTACCTTCTACTCGCATTTTACCGGCTTCCTTTACTTTAGCTTCGCTACCAAACTGTACATAGTCATTGTAAGCAATAACTTCTGCGCGAATAAAGCCTTTCTCAAAATCTGTATGTATAACACCTGCTGCCTGTGGAGCAGTTGCACCAACAGGAATAGTCCATGCACGTACTTCTTTTACACCCGCAGTAAAATAGGTTTCTAAATCTAATAATTTATAAGCCCCACGGATTAACTTGGCAGAACCAGGTTCTTCAAGGCCCAGATCTTCTAGGAACATTTGACGCTCTTCATATGTTTCTAACTCTGTAATATCTGCTTCTGTTCCAACGGCCAAAACAACTACTTCAGCATTTTCTTGAGCAACGGCAGCTTTTACTTTTTCAACATAGTCATTTCCTGTAGCAGCCGCTGCTTCATCAACATTACAAACATACATTACAGGTTTATCCGTAATGAATTGTAATGGTTTTACATATTCTTCTCTATCATCATCAGAAATATCAATGGCACGAACAGACGTTCCTGCTTCTAATCCTGCTTTCAATTTTAAAAGAACAGCTTCTTCTTTTTGAGCTTCTTTATTACCCGTTTTGGCAGCACGTTTTACCTTATCCAGTTTTTTGTCTACTGTTTCAAGGTCTTTTAGCTGCAACTCCATATCAATGGTCTCTTTGTCCCTTATAGGGTCTACAGAACCATCCACATGCACAATATTATCATCATTAAAACAACGTAATACATGCAGAATAGCGTCAGTTTCGCGGATGTTCCCCAAAAACTGATTACCTAATCCTTCTCCTTTACTTGCTCCTTTTACCAAACCTGCAATATCAACAATTTCAACAGTTGCCGGGAGAACACGCTCTGGATCAACTAAAGACTCTAATTTTTGCAATCTTGCATCGGGTACATTAACAACCCCAATATTAGGTTCTATGGTACAAAAAGGAAAATTGGCGCTTTGCGCTTTGGCATTGGAGAGACAATTAAAAAGGGTTGATTTTCCTACGTTTGGCAACCCGACGATACCTGCTTTCATGTAATTGAACGTTAAATTTTAGAAGCGATTGACGCTTTTGATCTTTCGTTTTTCTTTTTCAGGTTGCAAAGATAACGTATAAAGGCATATATAGACCTCAAAAATTAAGAAACAAAAAACCCGAGCATTGCTCGGGTTTTATTCTTGGTCTTTCGACCGGAAAAGTTCTTTAATTTACTAACCGTCGGGGTGCATGAATTTTTGCTTTGCCAATAGCGTTTCTTCAGACTCTACATGGTCTTCATCCGGTACACAACAGTCTACAGGGCATACCGCTGCGCACTGCGGCTCTTCATGAAAGCCCATACATTCCGTACACTTATCTGGTGAAATATAATAAATCTCATCACTAATAGGTTCTTGCACCTCTTCTGCATTTACAGCTTTCCCATCAGGAAGCACTACATCGCCTTCAAGAGAAGTACCATCATTATAGCGCCATTCATCAGCACCTTCGTAAATTGCAGTATTAGGGCATTCCGGCTCACAAGCTCCGCAATTAATACATTCATCCGTTATAACTATTGCCATATTATTCAATTTAAGCTGAACAGACTTAAAAGCTGTTCGTTATATTTTCATTTCGTAATCAAAAAGAAAAATCAATTCAGTATTCTTACTTTTGCACAAAGGTACTTCGGAATACAATTTTGAACAAATATATGAACGACCATCACAAAACTTTTATTGCATTTGTTAAACTCGGCCACTTTCTAAGGCAGTTTGTTACATCAGAAACACCAACGGACGAACGGTCTCAAAAATTAGACGATGCCATTACTTTGTCCAGACATAAAAACGGTTGGTTTACAAGAGAAAATGTTGTCCACTCACTAAAAAGCTGGGGAGAACTATTAACGGAAGAAAACCTTTCTGCTTGGTTGGTGTCTTATGATTTGAATAAGAATAGTCCAAAAACCGTAGCGTTGATTATGGCAGGAAATATTCCGTTAGTCGGTTTTCATGATTTTTTATCAGTACTCATCACAGGAAATAAAGTGTTGGTTAAATTATCTTCCAATGATAATGTACTTATTTTGTTTTTAAACAGTTACCTCTGCTCTATTGAACCTGTATTTAAAGAAACAATTGAGATAGTAGATGGAAAACTGAAAGGCTTTGACGCTGTAATCGCTACGGGAAGTAATAATACTTCCCGCTATTTTGAACACTATTTCAGCAAAGGTCCTCATATTATACGGAAGAATAGAAATTCTATTGCTGTACTGACCGGAAATGAATCAAAGCAACAACTGAATGCTTTGGGCGAGGATATTTTTAGATATTACGGATTAGGGTGCCGTAGTGTGAGCAAAGTTTTTGTTCCTGAAGAGTATGATTTTGCTACGCTTTTTGAAGCAATTTACCCATACCACCCCATTGTAGACCATGATAAATATGCTAATAATTACGATTATAATAAGGCTGTTTACCTTATGTCCGAATTCAAAATACTAGATAATGGGTTTCTTATCTTAAAAGAAGACAAGAGCTATTCCTCTCCTATTGCTTCTCTATTTTATGAGCGTTATAAAAATTTAGATTCATTAAAAGAACGTCTCGCTACAGACTCAAATGAATTGCAGTGTATTGTAGGAGAACATGTTACCAAAGAAGAAATAGCTTTTGGGCTAACCCAAAAACCTTCCTTAAGTGACTATGCGGACAATATAGATACTGTTGATTTCCTGTTAAGAACCTAGTAGATTTTTTGTTAATACATAACTCTATTTTCCTTTAAATTGAAGACCTTTACCTCTTAAATTTTTATAAGCCTTATGAAAAAACATAATTTTAGTGCCGGCCCATGTATTTTGCCTCAAGAAGTATTATTAAAAGCTTCAGAAGCTATAATGGATTTTAATGGCTCGGGGCTTTCCCTAATAGAGATTTCACATCGTAGTAAAGATTTTGTAGAAGTAATGGAAAATGCTAGAAGCTTGGCTATTGAGCTTTTAGGATTAGAAGGAAAGGGATATTCAGCAATCTTTCTTCAAGGTGGTGCTAGCATGCAGTTTTTAATGACGGCCTACAACCTTCTAGAAAAAAAAGCCGGATATCTTAACACGGGTACTTGGAGCGAAAAAGCCATTAAAGAAGCCAAAATGTTCGGTGAAATTGTTGAGGTTGGCTCTTCAAAAGATGAAAATTTCAATTATATACCAAAAGGGTATTCAATTCCCGAGGGACTTGACTATTTACACCTGACTTCAAACAATACTATTTTTGGAACGCAAATAAAGAAATTTCCAAACACCAATGTACCATTGGTATGCGACATGAGTTCAGATATTTTCTCTCGTCAATTGGATTTTTCTCAGTTCGATTTAATTTACGCAGGAGCCCAAAAGAATATGGGGCCGGCAGGAGCTACTCTAGTGGTTATAAAAGATGATGTTCTAGGTAAAGTTTCCAGACAAATTCCTAGCATGTTGAATTACCAAGTACACATTTCAAAAGACAGTATGTTTAATACACCTCCTGTTTTTGCGGTTTACACTTCTATGTTAACTTTAGAATGGTTGAAAAATGCAGGTGGTATTACTGCTATTGACGAAATTAACGAGAAGAAAGCACAGTTAATTTATTCTGAAATTGACCTAAATCCTGTTTTTAAAGGTTATGCAAATAAAGAAGACCGTTCTAACATGAACGCTACTTTTAATTTGACAGATGATAAACTAAAAGATACTTTTGATGCCCTATGTAAAGAAGCTGGCATAAATGGTATAAATGGTCACCGTTCTGTTGGTGGTTACCGTGCCTCTATGTATAATGCACTCTCACTAGAGAGCGTAGGTGTTCTTGTAGATGTTATGAGCGAAATGGAAAGAAAAGGGTAGACAAACCCTAGTCACTATAGTTTTAAAAATACGTCCGTTAGTACATACCAACGGACGATATTTTTTTATTGAGAGTAATACTAATAAATTTTCCGAATAGAATGAAGATACTTGCAAACGACGGAATAGCAAAACCTGGCATAAAAGCACTTGAAGACTCCGGTTTTGAAGTGCTTACTACCACAGTGGCTCAAAAGCAGTTACAAAATTTTATAAATGAAAACGACATTTCGGCTTTACTGGTACGAAGCGCCACACAGGTAAGAAAAGACCTTATTGATAACTGCCCTACCCTTAAATTGATAGGTAGAGGCGGTGTTGGTATGGATAATATTGATGTGGAATACGCCAAAGAAAAAGGACTACACGTCATTAACACACCGGCTGCTTCATCATCTTCTGTAGCAGAACTCGTTTTTGCACATCTCTTTGGAGGTGTTCGCTATTTACACGATGCCAATAGAAATATGCCCCTTGAAGGCGATAGCAACTTCAAAAGCTTAAAAAAATCTTATGCTTCCGGAATAGAGCTTCGCGGGAAAACTTTAGGAATAATTGGTTTTGGAAGAATAGGTCAAGCTACCGCCAAAATAGCCATAGGTGTTGGTATGAAAGTTATTTTTTACGACCCATATCTAGAACAAGCATCAATTGACGTTGCATTTTACGACGGACAATCGGCAACCTTTAATCTTGAGTCTCAAACAAAAGAAACACTAGTATCTACCTCGGACTTTATAACCCTTCATGTTCCCGCTCAAAAGAACTATGTTTTAGGAAAAGAAGAGTTTGAAATGATGAAACCAGGTGTTGGTATTATAAATGCTGCACGTGGCGGAGTTTTGGATGAAGTTGCCCTTGTTGATGCTTTGGAAAATGGTAATGTCATTTTTGCCGGTCTTGATGTTTACGAGTCAGAGCCCAATCCGGAAATTAGAATACTTATGCATCCTAATATCTCCCTAACTCCACATATTGGAGGAGCTACTGGAGAAGCTCAAAACCGAATTGGAACGGAATTAGCAGAACAGATTATCTCGCTCCTAAAATAAATAGAGAAATTTTTAAAATACAAAACGCCTCGTTGATCTATTGTTTTCAACGAGGTTTTTTTACGTTTTATCCATGCCTAAAAATCGATCATTAAGTTAATTTAACCATTAAAATAACAGCATTAAAAACTTGTAAAATAATACATTACCACTTTTTGAAACCTTTATTTTTTCTTTGCTACATATTGTTCTTTTTCTCTTTACACAATTTTGAAGAAATCTTTTTCGTAAATTGTTATCCAATTATAAAACACTAAGCATTATGTCAGGATTATTAGATTTATTAAGTAGCCCAATGGGCAAACAGTTAATAAGTGGTGTAGCCAGCCAGACCGGTAACTCTACGGACCAAACAGGCAGTGTATTAAGTATGGCCTTGCCAGTTTTAATGGGCGCAATGAAAAAAAACGCATCCTCTCCAGAAGGTGCTCAGGGTTTAATGAGTGCCCTTTCAGGGAAACATAACGGTGGTATTTTAGATAATCTTGGTGGCCTTTTTAGCGGTGGCGTAGACCAATCTGTTATGGATGATGGCGCAGGTATACTAGGTCATGTTTTAGGAGGCAAACAAGCTACCGTAGAAAATGCTTTAAGTCAAAAATCTGGAATGGACGCTGGCTCTGTTTCTACAATTTTAAAGGTAGCAGCCCCTATTCTTCTTGGATTTCTAGGCAAGCAAACACAAGAACAAAATATTAGTGACTCAAGTGGCATTGGCAACCTTCTTGGCGGACTAATGGGTGGCGGCGATTCTGGCAACCAACAACAATCATTAATAGAATCTTTCTTGGATTCTGATGGCGATGGTAGTATTCTTGACGATGTAGCTTCTATGGCTCTTGGTGGGAATAAAGGAGGTATTGGCGGTATGCTAGGTGGTTTATTCGGAAAATAATCGGAACACCTTACTAAAATACAAAAAGCCGCTTGTTCACACGAGCGGTTTTTTTTGTAAATTGATTTTTATCGCATTGCAGTTTTAAACAAGGACCAAGTCATGAAAAAGCTATATTTTCTTTTAGGAATAATTTCTTTCTTTACTTTATGCATCGTAAGTAGCTGCAAAACAACAAAAGAAACTGTTTCTATTTCTGAAGACGAAAAGGCTGCGTTTCAACAAAAAGAAGGCGACACTATTACCATTGCCGATGATTCCACCGAATATGAAATTATAATTATTGAGCCTGGATTTAATTTTTGGCTACAGAGTATAGCCAAGCCCCGTAATTTCTATTCACAATCATACATGGAAAATAGAAATCAGGTTTTCGTTACCAATTACAACCAAAGAGTTGCTCAACCCATGCGTTTTAACCCTAGTCTATATGAACAACAAATCAACTATGAACCTCATACGGATTATGGTTACGAAGTAAATTACAAGCTCTATAATTATTTTATTTATTTTCAACGAAAATACAATCAACGCCTAGGTCCTTTTGTACCAAGAATTTGATTGTTTATATTTGCGGGACATTCATGTTATGAAAAAATTAAAACAACGTTGGGGCATAGACTCTAATTTTCAGATTGCAGTTATTTTTTTGGTGTTTGCTATTACTGGCTCAACAGCGGCTAAATTGGCGGCTCCTGTAACAACATTCATAGGCCTTGATAGTGAAACTACAAACGTTTGGCTGTACTGGACGGCCCGTATATTACTTATATTCCCCATATACCAAGTACTCTTAGTGGCATTTGGATGGCTTTTTGGTCAGTTTCAATTCTTTTGGAATTTTGAAAAGAAAATGATCAGTAGAATTGGGCTCGGATTTCTTCTAAAGTAATTGGTGTATTTCTTAGTCTAATCTATGCGCACTTACTACTTTAATCAACTGAGTTAAATAAGATTATGAGCATCATTCAATATTCTCATTGCATTAAATAGATTTGAGTTCCGTTATCAATATACAAAATCACACTAGACTCTATTTTTAAACTCTTAATTCACTTAAATACATTAATTTACATGCATTTATTACATGTAATACTTTAATATTATTTCTCATTAAACTGCAGGACTATTTCAAGACAAGCATCCACTTAGAAAATCACTTTGAAATTAGTTTGCCTTCTTATTTTTCTGTCTGAAATTAAATCCATGAACAAGCTGACCGAAAAAGCTTTTGGGCAACTCATCATCACCTTCATAACCTAAAGGAACCAAACCGCTATCCTCTGGAATATAATCTGTTTTAAATATGTAATCCCACAAACTTAAACTTATACCATAATTAACCCCGTTCTTTCGATTTTCAGGAAGTTCGTACGCATGATGATATAAGTGCATAACCGGATTATTGAAAATATACTTCAATGGACCCCAAGTAAGTTTTATATTGGAATGGTTCAGATGACCGATAGAAATGGCAAAAAAATGAACTATATACGCTTGCTCAGGCTCAAATCCGCCTAAAATCATTACAGCAAAAGTTTTTAGCGGCTTGTAGAAGATGTTTTCCATCCAATGGTAACGCATGTGTGCAGCAAAACCCATCTCTTTCACACTATGGTGCACCTTGTGAAATTCCCATAAAAAGGCATACCTATGCAATAGCATATGGGTAAACCATTGCACAAAATCCAATAAGACAAAAAAGACTGCTAATTGTAATATGGACGGCCAATTTTCTATATTAAAAATAGCCAAAGTATTAAATGAAATTACCGTATCTAAAAACAACATTTCCAACAACTTATAAAACCCACTAATAGCAATAGTAAATAAAAAGAAATTGAAAAAAATATAGAACGCATCTAACCAAAAATCACTCCTGAAAATCGCCTGATTTTTCCGCCAAGGAAAAGCAATTTCAAGAATCCAAACTAGAATAGACAGCAATATAATTCCCCAAAAATAATTGGTATACCAAGGCACATCAAACAGAATAGATTTCCATGTCCAATTTAGAGTTCCTATAAAGGAATTCAGAAATGCATCTAAATATTTTTCCATGGTTTTGGATTGGTTAGCTCTAAACTAGTCGGTAAAAAAGGTTTAATCTTTCAATTCATACCAATCAACATCAGTAAGAACCTCTCTTCTACCCTTCTTTTTAGGTGGGTAATTAGTCACCAAATAATCGATGATTATATCCTCATTTTTACCCAAATCCCATAAGTTTTGGGTTTCCTGCATCCATTTGATGGTCGTTTTCCATCGTTCCTTATTCATTCGGTTTTGCATTACCAGTTTTGCAGAATGACAATTTGTACAGTTTTGAACAGTCTCCATCATCCCTGGTGCTTCAACAAAACCAGTACGCACATGAATACCGTCTTCTATTTTATCAAAATCATCTTCTTCTGCCGGTACCGAAACGATATCAGGATCTGGCACTGTACTTTTAAAAGTAGACATAGTAGGGTCTGCCATAAAGTAAATCATAGCCACTGAAAAAAGAGCTACTACTACGCAAGTCAAAATTAATATACGATAAAACCCCTGAAACTCCTGCTTCAGTTTGTCGTGATTATGTTTTTTCATCTACGCAATTTTTACGGCTATCCTATGACACGCGTTATTTAAATATCCCTTCGGATTCCAACCTGGCAACAGCATAGGTTGACTAACTCCTGTAGCATCCGTTGCTTTTGCCCACACCTCATAATACCCTTCTTGAGGAAATTCTACCTCTGCAGAGAAATGCTGCCATGCTAATCTGTTGGCAGGCTTATCCAAGCTACATGATTTCCAAGTAGCTCCAAAATCTATGGAAAATTCCATTTTAGCCACTTCCAATTCACCCGCCCAAGCATGACCTCTAACGGTTAATTTTTTCCCTTTGGAGATAGTGGCGCCAGATTTAGGGTAGGTTATCAATGATTTTACCGGCATAGATTCAATGATGCACATATCTTCATCTGCTACTTTTTCACCAGGGGCTACAGGTTTACAAGGCACCCTGTACGCCGTACCAGTCATTTTAGTGCCGTCATGTACTATATTTCTAATACTAATACGTTGCAGCCATTTCCCTGAAACCGAAGCAGGCCAACCACCAGCAATAACACGAAGTGGATAACCGTGCACCAACGGAATGTCCTCTCCGTTCATTTTAAAAGCCAATATAGTTTCATCCTGAAGCGCCTTTGCCATTGGAGCACCTCTAGAAATGGGCTCTTTACCAGGGTCCCGACTTAAATGTACATCTGCAGCGTGATACCCAAAATAAACGGCATCATCCTTTATTCCGACATCCTCAAGCACATCACGCAATCTAATTCCTGTCCAACTGGCGCAATAAACTGCTCCTATTGTCCATTGATTCCCTTTTGCAGGGGGATCAAACTCACTCCTTCCATTACCTCCACACTCTAGTGTTAATTGGTATGTATGTTGTTTAAATTTAGATTTTAGCTCTGCAAGAGTATACGTCTTCTTCTGTTTTACAGATTCTCCATCTATGGTGAGCGTCCAGTTATTTACATCAATCTCTTCTGGTATAAGTCCATTGTTACGAACAAAAATAGCCCTGTTAGGAGTAATCTTATCGTCTAAAAGATGAGCCTGAGCTTCCATGTTCCATGGTTTGTCATTCAGAACCACCATGTCCTCATCTTTTTTAAACAATTTAAAAGGGTCTGGATCTTGAAGAGCCAATGGAATATAATTTTCGGTCATTTTAGAACCGTAAACAATATCGGCTCCCACAATACTGGCCAAAGATGCAAGCGCAGCCTTACCAATAAACTTTCTTCTTTGCATAAAATCTAGGTCTGGGTTTTACTCAAAGTTATAGCTATTTAATATACCCCTCTATGCTATTTTAAGAATTTAATTTTTTTTTAAGGTTTTAGTTGTGTTACTCTCAAAAAAGATTGAACAAAACCAGCTTACCATTGTTGAGCCTATTAAACATAATAGATGAGCACAATTTACCTTGAATAGGACTTAAAGAATTAAAAATGAATAATGTAAACAAACACCTACTAAATCGATAGATTTTTTAGATAATTTGTCGCGAGGTGATAAATTGAGGTTTATATGATTTAACAAAAAATTAAGAACTAATTCCTAATGTTTCCGCTTTCTTGGACTTTCTAAATACATACGTATACAACCACATTATAGTAAACGTTGGTACTACATCCAAACCAGGTATAATTTCTTCTAAAAAAGTTACTATACCTGCACCTTGACCTATTTTACCTTTATACATACGAGTCATGAGCCAACCGGCCAGTGGTGCCCAAACAATATCCGAAAATTCGCCTACAAACGGAATAGCAAACGAGAGCATGCCAATCCCATCAAAAAGCAAACTTAGAAGTAGTTTTTTATATTTATCTTCTTTCTCTTTTGACATGATGAAAAGTTGTTTATTCTCTCAATTAAAAGCAATAAGAGTGCCAAAATAACACAAAGAAACTTTTCACTTTAAACTGTAGAAGAGAAAGGAGCTAAGATAAATCTGAACTGATAAGTTTCAAGAATTCATTTCGGGTTTCAATTTTTTCAAACTGCCCTCTAAAACCTGATGTTGTTGTAACGGAATTCTGTTTTTGAACCCCACGCATCATCATACACATATGAGAAGCTTCAATAACCACGGCCACGCCTTTAGGTTTTAATGTGTTGTTTATACATTCTAAAATGTCATGGGTAAGACGCTCTTGTACTTGTAAACGGCGTGCGAACACATCAACCACACGCGGTATTTTACTCAAACCAACTATATGCCCATTTGGTATGTAAGCTACATGAGCCTTACCAAAAAATGGTAACATGTGGTGCTCACAAAGCGAATATAATTCTATGTCCTTAATAATGACCATATCATCATAATCTTCCTTAAACATAGCACCTTTTAATATTTCTACCGCATCTTGTTGATACCCTTGCGTAAGAAAAAGCATTGCTTTTGCCGCTCTTTCGGGAGTTTTTACTAATCCTTCACGAGTAACATCCTCTCCTATTCCATCTATTATTTTTGAAAATCGGTCTTTGACTTCCGTTGTGATTTCCAAATTGTACTCTTCTAAATTTCTATAGGGTGCCATAAAGCTATTTGTTTATTTAAAGTGTAAAAATAGTGAACAAAAGTACAGTTTTCTATACCAAAAGGCCAATTTACTCTTTTTGTAGCAAAAATGGACTCCTGAATCATCAGTCCGTACACATCAAATTTCATTACTTTTACGATCTCCTAAAGTTTAGGATTCGTTTTTCTGATGGATTTCATGCGGATTAAGAATTAACATATATGATCAAAGCTAGTAATATTAAAAAGTTTTATGGAGATTTAGAAGTCCTGAAAGGTGTTGATCTTCACATTAAAAAAGGTGAAGTTATCTCCATAGTAGGGGCTTCTGGAGCAGGAAAAACAACTTTGTTACAGATTTTAGGAACATTAGACGTTCAGTCTAATCCCAACGAAAGTGAACTTCTAATTAATGGTACGGAAGTGACCAAACTATCGGACAAAAACCTGGCAAAGTTTAGAAATGAACACATTGGTTTTATCTTTCAGTTTCACCAATTGCTTCCTGAATTTACTGCCTTGGAAAACGTGTGTATTCCTGCATTTATAAAAAATACACCTAAAGCGAAAGCTGAAATTAAGGCAAAACAATTATTGGACTTCTTAGGACTTTCCAAGAGATATAACCATAAACCCAGTGAGTTATCCGGTGGTGAGCAGCAAAGGGTTGCTGTGGCACGAGCTTTGGTAAACGAACCTTCCATAATTTTTGCCGATGAGCCAAGTGGAAATCTGGATTCAGAAAGTGCAGACAACCTTCATAAACTCTTTTTTGAGTTACGTGATGAGTTTGGACAAACTTTTGTAATCGTAACCCACAACGAACAATTGGCAGATATGGCCGATAGAAAACTCACCATGGTAGACGGCCTTATCGTCAATAAAGAAGTGGCTCTTGACACTCCTGAACTGTAACATTTTTATTAAAATTTTACCCCGAATGAACCGTACCGAACTAAAGCAATTTTTAGATGCCAAGGTATTGGAGTACGAACACCCCAAATTCTTGGAAACGGACCCTATTCAGATTCCGCATAAATTCTCTCGTAAAGAAGATATTGAAATTAGCGCATTTCTCACGGCCACTATTGCTTGGGGAAATCGTAAGAGCATCATTAACAATGCCAATAAGTTAATGAACCTTATGGGCAACTCTCCTTATGATTACGTTTTAGAGTTTACAGATGAGAATAATAAGGAGCTCTCGTCCTTCGTTCATCGTACTTTTAATGGTCAAGATTTGGGTTATTTTATAAAGAGCTTGCAAAATATTTATCAAAACCATGGTGGGTTAGAAGTTGTGTTTGCCAAACACGCAGATAAACAATCTATGCAGACAGCTATTTCTGAATTTAAGAAAACGTTTTTTGAACTGCCACATCCTTCCCGGACTCAAAAACATGTTAGTGACCCATTGAAAGGTTCTGCGGCAAAACGCATTAATATGTTTTTAAGGTGGATGGTACGCAGCAATGCCACTTCTGTTGATTTTGGAATTTGGAAAAGTATTTCCCCTAGTCTGCTATCCTGCCCACTGGATGTTCATTCTGGAAACGTGGGTAGAAAATTAAAACTACTTACCCGGAAACAGAATGATGCAAAAGCACTTGCCGAACTAGATAAAAACTTACGCAAACTTGATTCTGTGGACCCCGTCAAATATGACTTTGCCCTTTTTGGTTTGGGAGTTTTTGAAAAATTCTAAAATGTATAAAGCTGAACATCATCTACACTCTAACGAAATCAATTATTGATATCGTTTTTTAAATTCCATTGGAGTTAACCGAGTTTTCGATTTAAAAACACGTGAAAAATAAGCGTAATCCTCATACCCAAGTTGTTCTGAGACGCGAGCCAGTGAACTTTTTGAATGCACAATCAGCCGTTTAGCTTCCAAAAGAATACGTTCAGAAATAAGTTCTGTTGTAGTTTTTCCTAAAGTACTCTTGGTTACTCGGTTTAAATGCTTCGTAGTAATATTAAGTTTATCTGCATAAAAATGAGCCTGCTTTTCAGTTCTATAAAACTGTTCTATAATTCTTTCCAAATCAGAAAGAATCTTTAAATATGTAGAAGACACTACATTTTCTGGAGTATCAAAAGCAGTATACATTCTACTTAAATCTATGTAAGTTAGATTGATAAGACTGGATAATTTTTGTTTTCTATAAGTGGCTTTACCATGATACTCTTCATTAATTTCTCTGAAACGATTAGTCACCTTCTCCAACTCTAAGGAGGACAAAGTTAAGTTAGGCGGATTCTTATACGAATAATAAAAAGGGAATTGTTGCAGTTTCACATCAGCAATACTGAACTCAAAAAAAGACTGGGTGTGAAAGAAAATATAACCCTCTGGTTGAGAGTCAAACTTCCAACTATGAGTTTGCCCAGGTTTAAGAAAAAATATACTCCCATCGCCAATAGTGTATGAACTAAAATCTATTTCATGCGTCCCACTTCCCTTTAAAAATACAACACACAAGAAAAAATCATGTTTGTGTGGTTTATACACAATGGCCACGTTCTTCTTTAAATGTGCTGCCAAATCATTGCTATAAAACTCAACCGAAGTTTTTTCTTCATCAAATTGTTCTATTTGTAGTACCGGTACAATCTTCATGAGAGCTAATTATGTCCTAAAAGTACAAAAAACTGCGATAAACATATAAGACATAATAGTTTCAAAGGACATATATTTGTTGAATAATCTAACAAATACTTGTTCCCTCTGAATTTCTATAGGTTTAAAAAGTACAATTAGATATTAATTCTTTTTAACTTGTATAACATCTTTTATAAATAAACTAAATAGTGAGGTATGGAATTTTTAAAAGGCACAAAAATTTATAGCATTTTCACTGGGGCCTGTCCCGTTTGCCAAAATGAAAGCATGTACTTGGAAAGTAACCCGTACAAACTGTCAAGTACTTTAAAAATGGAAGAACGCTGTGGACACTGCCATACAAAGTACAAAATAGAGCCTTCTTTCTTTTATGGGGCTATGTACGTGAGTTACCCAGTAGGTCTTGCTTTTGCAAGTGTTGCCTTATTTTTTTGTTTTTTTATTTTAGATATAAGTCTCCTAACCACTTTTTTTATAATAGTGGCAGAAATGATATTGGTCTTACCTATTGTCCTTCGTTTATCAAGAAATATTTGGATTAATTTCTTCTTGCATTATGGCCAGCATCTAAAACACAAGCAAAAGGTGTAAGACTTAAACTTAGAGACTAAGACGCAATTAAAGTTTCTAAAATTGCTCTGATTTTTTTAGCATTCCAATCTGTAGAACCGGTCTCTTTTACAACTATCTTACCTGTTTTGTCAATTACAAAGTTAGTAGGTATATTTCTGTCATAAAGCGCTTCTGGCGCCTGCATTCTGGGAATATAAACGGGTAATATAAATTTCTTTTTCTCCAAAAAACGTTTTACAACTTCAGGTTCTTCATTTGTTAGAAGGAGAAAGTTTACAGAATCTCCATAATCATCATATAATTTTTGAATACTGGGCATTTCGGCAATGCACGGAGGGCACCAAGTTGCCCAATACCCAATAAATGTGACTCTACCTCTTCCGATTTCCAGAGAAATGTTTTCACCATTCAAGGTTTCAACTCTATAGTTAAAAGACTCTATAACCGTTTGATTTTCTTCGCTTATTTTAGAAGGAGAAAAAAATTGCATTTTCACGCTATTAAGCGCCACCTGTATTGGTTTACGTGTCTGGGGAATGACTAGTAACAGTATAAAGACCAACAAAACACCATCACTAATACTAAGCTTTCTTTTTTTCATTCCCATAAATATAACTACAAATTAAAAAGCGATAGTTTAAAGTAGAAGAATCTATTAACTAACTTTTTTCGCTCATTTTTTTGAACTGTCTATAGATCCATTGTTTTTCTTGTAAGGTAAACTCTTTGTTTTCAAACCAGTCGTGAGCCGCAATTTTTTCATTTTCGATTTGAGCGTTCCGTATGGCCTCAAGGGAAACCAAGTGCCAATGTACACCTTTCTGACGATTGACCGAATAACCGATACTCTCAGTAATATAGGATATTTTAGGACGATTAATCAGCTTTACGCCATTTCTTAATACCGCTAAAGTTTTAGTGAGTTTAACAACTTCCGAAAAAGAATATCGTACAAAATCGTTAAAACCTTCTTGTTTAGTGTTGTATAATTTGTCGCCTACTTTGAGTTCTTCCATGGGTCTAAAAAGCATCCAAAATTAAAGGCTTCAAACGGTTTTCAAAGAATTAGGATGTAAGAAATTATTAACAAATGGTATTCTTGGTGGATAGAAGATTGATTGCTAAGCATCCACAGAAAAAATAAAGGATGTTGATACAATGGCATCAACATCCTTAAAAAATACTTACTTAAAACTCTTGAATCTAGAACTTATAGGTAACCATTCCGTAAAAACTTCTAGGATCTGTTTGGTTGATGTAACGAGTACGATAAGCATTGTAACCAATTTCATCGAAAATATTATTCAACAATACACGAACACCCCAATTTTGGTTAATTTGATAGGCTACCTGTGCATTTACAAGCGTATATGCTTCAACATCAAAAGGCTCTTGAAGAGGAACAATTCCCTCATGCGTAACAGGACCTGCACTCCAGTTGTTTATAGGGCGCTCTCCCGTATAGTACGCTCCAGCTCCAACCGAAAGCCCTTTTAAATTGTTTTTGAAGGAGTAGTTTCCATAAACGTTAAAGGTGTGTTTAGGCGTGTTCAAAGGCGCTGAACCGTAAACGTAAGACGTGTGTTCCTTATACTGCGCATCAATATAGGAATAACCCGTAATGACCTCAAAATTATCAAGAATACGACCCGTAAGTTCTACTTCAACCCCTTGGCGTTGGTCGTTACCTCCTTTTTCGTAAAAACCTGTAGCCACCCAGTTTTCATCGTATACAGGAAGGTTCATGTCTTTGTTGTTAATTTTAAAATACGTAAGATTGAAGCGTAATCTACTATCTAACCAGTTGGTCTTTATTCCTGCTTCAAGTTGATCATAACGCTCATTACCCAGTTCTGTGCCGTCTGCGCTTAACCTTGTCCCATTTAATGGATAGGAACTATTGGTATAGGAAGCAAAAACATTCACGTTTTCTAAAGGAGAAATAATAATACCCCCAAGTGGGTTAAAGGCATCGCTATCGGTGATTTCCGCATCTGTGCTGGTTTCGGTAGTACTGTACCGGAACCCTAAGAAAGATTTCAACCAGGAATTGAAGGTAATTACATCTTGTGCCACAAAACCAATGGACCTAGATTCCGAACCTCCCGTTACATCCCCTGTTAATTCAATATTATCAGGTGTACTATTTGAGATTGTACCAAAAACATCTAGAGTATCTACAACGGCAGCGCTGTTGCTAAACGTACTAAATGTTGTTTTTCTATAATCCATTCCTACCTGAAAGGTATGACTGATGCCTCCTGTTTGTACTTCGTCCCCAATAAGATCAATTTGTAAAACGCTGTTCTTATCGCCTCTGGTAGATGTAGCGTACCCTCTTTCTCTCAGGTTGTAAACAGGGTTTCCATCTGCGTCATTAACAACACCGCCAATACTGGCATTCTTTACATCAAGGTCTAATTTAGAAGCGAAATACGCTGCATTTATACTTAGCTTATCATTAATCTTTTTCTTGAAACGCGCAGAATAGGTAGCATTCTGAGTAAGGTATTTATCCTCTTTATAGCCCAAAAACTGCTCATGCGGTAAATCATAAATGGAATTGGTGTCATCTGCACTAAGGTTAACGGTACCCGGATCTGGAGTTCTACTATCATCAAAATAATCCATTTCTAGGGTTAAGGTCGTACCTTCATCAATTCGCCATTCAAAAGAAGGGTTGATATAAAAACGTTGTGAGGATACACTAGCACGGTAACTATCTGCCCTTTCTAAAGCTCCGTTAATACGGAACGCCGTGTTTTTTTTATCGTTCAAAGGTCCGTAAACATCAAAAGTAGGCCTTGCTTGTCCAAAACTGCCTCCACGTAATGAAGCAGAACCTCCGTACTGATACTTAGGCGTCTTGGTTACAATATTAATAACCCCACCTGGACTACCTAAATCTGTGGCTACACCTTGAGTAATGGAAGCCGCACCCTTTAAAACTTGAATATTATCTACACCTTGCATATCGGTTAAAATACCTTGCCCTCTAAAATCTGAGTGTACACGCACGCCATTTTTAAGAATGGGAATTCCCCTAAATCCACGAGAAGACATACTTTCACTCCGGTTTCCATAAGTAGCAAAAGAATATACACCGGGAACATTCTTGGTAGCATCGGCAATTGTTAAGTTACCTTGGTTTTCAATTACTTTTTCAGAGATTACGGATATACTCTGTATCTGATCATAGGTCGCCAAAGGTAATCGCGTTAAAGCCTCTATTTTATCCGGATGTTCGTATCGCGAGCCGAATACTTCTACTTCATCCAATTCGGAATCCATACGGACAATAAAATTCAAGGTTACGTTACTATTAGTAATAGTTACTAGTTTTTTAAGCGGCTTAAAGCCCACTGCACTTACATAAAGTTCATATGTACCTGAAGTTACCCCTGAAATCTTATAAACGCCATTCTCATCTGCAGCGGCACCATTCTTACTTTTTACCACCGAAACATGGGCATAAGCAACGGGTTCCCCGTCACCGGCAGTTACTTTTCCTTGAATTGTATGTTGTTGTTCTTGAGCATAGCCAAAAACTAAGCTGAACATAAATAGTAAGAGTGTTGGTTTCATTAAATTTTATTTAGACTTGTTATAAATAATTTTGATGACACAAATGTAAGTCACCACCAATACTTGACCAAGTTATTTATACTCAATCTAAATAGAAGAAAAATAAGTGTTTGATTTACAAGTTTTAAGAACCTAAATTTTAACATTTAAACCATAAAAAAACCACGATCATTTGACCGTGGTTAATAATGTATATTTAATTTGTTTTAGTTGAAATCAAACTTTTTTAGTCCTTCATGACTCACTTTAATAGCCTCCAAAGGTTTCATTTTAAAGGTTTTGTCCTGTTCTACCATATAATACTTCATACCCGATAATTTCTTTTGTGCTAGAATACGGCCAAAATCAATACTACCAGTGCCTACCGGAGCAAACCAACCTTCTTCATTCATGTCTTTAACATGCCAAATCTTAAAACGTTTTGGATATTTTTTGAAGTATTCAACTGGATCGGCGCCCGCTTTTGTTACCCAAAACAAATCCATTTGGAAGTTAACCAACTTAGGGTTACAGTTTTCCAATAGGTAATCTATGACCACTACTCCATCTTCATCTTTCATAAATTCAAAATCATGATTATGATAAAGCAGTTTAAGTCCTTGTTTCTTGCATTTAGCGCCCAATTCGTCAAGAATGTTCGCTAAGTTTTCTGCACCTCCGGTCATTCCCATTTTCATACCTTCTTCTTCAAAAGTAAAAAGTCCCATTGGTGGAATAGGAATTACGAAATACTTAAAACCTGCGGTTTTTACATCCGCTATCATGGCATCTGCATTTTCTAGAGTTACCGATGCTTGATGACTACTAATTGGTTTTAGTCCCAATTCTTTTAGAGTGTTCTTGAACTCCACCGGGGTCATTCCATAGAACTTTCCATCGTCATAACCTGCCGCTTCAATATATTTATAGCCCGCATCCGCAACGGCTCTAAGCGTAGTTTCCGCATTAGACGCCATATCATCTCTCAGAGTATATAGTGCCAATCCACCATAATTATCTTGGGCATTTACAAACAAAGTAGCCCCCATAAGAAGACAAACAAGAAGTACATTAATTTTTTTCATTTTCAATTATTTGAATTTAGTGAAGAATGCTAAGATACTATATCCTATTAAAAATAATCCAAATGTGTATTTTAGACTTAAAATTGATACAGATGCAATGCCCTTGTAACCCTAAAAACACTTACAGTAGCTGCTGTCAAAAAGCTCATGAAAGCATTACCAATGCCAATACTTCGGAAGTTTTGATGCGCTCCCGCTACAGTGCTTTTGTTTTAGGGGATGTTAATTATCTGCAAAAAAGCCAACATAGCTCTACCCGACCAAATAAACGCGAAAAACGAGAAATAGAAGCTTGGGCCAAATCTGTTACCTGGATAAAATTAGAAATCCTACATTCCACCAAAGGAACCGAGAATGACACGGAAGGCTCTGTAGAATTCAAAGCTTATTATACGGAAAACGGGCAAATGGGAGTCATTCATGAAAACTCAAATTTTAAAAGAGAAAACGGACATTGGGTGTATGTGGATGGTGAGCATACGTCAATCTAATTAATTCTACCCGTCATTATATCTAATCTCAACTCCGAATAAATAATTTTGACTTAAGGTTAACTGAATTTATTTAATTCTTTACTTTAGCAAAAGACACTCCAAACCCTATGAAAAATATATTCTCTGCCATATTTTTTCTGGCATTCAGCATTTCTAATTTTGCTCAAGAAACTTCAACAACCTTCAATGACCAAGAGTTCTTGGAATACCTAGAAAATCTATTAGATGAAGAAGTTAAATCGAAAAACAAAAAAGAATTCCGACAAAAATCTTGGGCGTATTGGTCTGAGCATCAAATTGATTATAACCAATCTCCTGAAAAATATAAAAAAGCACTATCTCTTTATCACCTTAATCAAGAAAAGTTCAAAAAGAACAACACTATTGCTCTTGACCGATTCAAAAAATCAATAGAAAACTTTCAGCGTTTTGACAGTAGAAATACTTTTCCTAAAAACTCGGTTCTTTTTGTAGGCAGTTCAAGTATAGTGCATTGGGAAACAGCCAAGGCTTTTCCTGAGTTTCCTATTATTAACAGAGGTTTTGGCGGAGCAAGCATTCCTGAAATAATTTATTATTACGACGATGTTATAAAGAAACATGCACCGTCTGTTTTAGTTATCTATTCGGATATAGGCGTAGAGGCCGGAAAATCCCCAAGCGTTGCCGTAGCCGCTTATGATGAGTTGCTCACCAAGATAAAGAAAGACTTTCCTGAAACCGAAGTACTACTCCTTGCCATGAAGCCTACTTTAATTGATGATTTCTTAGGAAAGGAAGTTGCCAAAAACAAAATACGCACCAATGAACTTCTTTTTGAATATTGTGAAAATGAAGAACATATGCAATTTGTTGATATTTCTACAGCAATGCTACAACAAGATGGTACGGTCCGTTCTGACATTTTTCTAAACGATGGGCTTCACATGAACGCGTTAGGCTATACCCTTTGGAACCCGATACTGAAAAAGAAAATTGGTGAACTTATGAAACTGTAGTAAAGTCTTCAAAGTAAATTAATTGGAAAACTAACTATAAAACAAAACCCTGTAAACATAATGTTTACAGGGTTTTTATGCGGAGAAAGAGGGATTCGAACCCCCGGAGGTGTGACCCTCAACAGTTTTCAAGACTGCCGCATTCGACCACTCTGCCATTTCTCCCGAGCGCCTCATCAGGTATTCCCTGAATGCGGGTGCAAATATAGTAACCTTTTTCTAGTTGGTAAAATCTTTTTTAAATTTTTATTCCTCGTCACTTCATTTGGATGTCAATTTTCCTAAATTGCAGCTTATGCAGCAGCCTCTTGTTAGTATACTTATTCCTTTTAAAGACACAGAATCCTTTATAAATCAATGCCTTACCTCCATTGTGTCGCAAAGTTACGAGAATTGGCAAGTGCTTGCCGTAAATGATGGTAGTACGGATGGTAGCCGGAATTTGGTTCATGCTTTCGCAAAAAACGACTCTCGCATACAGCTGATTGATAATGAGGGAAATGGCATCATAGAAGCTCTACGAACGGCATACAAACATAGTAATGGTCAATTCATTACCCGAATGGATTCTGATGACATTATGACTCCCGAAAAACTGGAAATCATGGTAAAATCACTTTTAGAACATGGAAAGGGACATCTAGCAATTGGACAGGTACATTACTTTTCTCATCGTGGTATCAGCAATGGTTATGAACGCTATGAAAAATGGCTGAACGCACTCACCCAAACAGGAGATAACTATACCGAAATATACAAAGAATGTGTGATACCTTCTCCTTGTTGGATGGTTCACAGAGAAGATTTAGACCTCTGTGGTGCCTTTACCCCTAACCTATATCCGGAAGATTATGACCTGGCGTTTCGTTTCTATGAAAACGGACTCAAATGCATTGCGTGTTTCAAATTACTGCATATGTGGCGTGATTATGACACAAGAACTTCAAGAACGAGTGAGCATTATGCCCAAAACTATTTTCTAGATATTAAACTACGCTATTTTCTAAAGTTAGATTATATACCAAACCGACCTTTAGCCGTTTGGGGTGCCGGCGCAAAAGGAAAAGAAATCATAAAAAGTCTTCAGGAACAAAACATAGATTTTTATTGGGTCTGTGACAACCCAAAGAAGATAGGAAAACATATTTATGGTGAAGAAATGTTTCATTTTAGCAAACTAAAGTCATTGTCTAATGCTCAAAGTATTATTACCGTAGCAAATGCAGGCGCACAAGTACAAATTAAAAAGTTCTTCTCAAAACTCAATAAAAAACCCATGGAAGACTATTTCTTTTTTTGTTAAAAACTGAACACCAAGCATTATCCAATATTTTTTTACATCCTTTAAAATTACTTTTCTAGTTGAGTAGCAATAAAGCACGAAATGCCTATCTTTGGTAACTCAATTCAGGAAATGCAATTTAAATATCCAGAACTCTTTTGGGCCCTTTTTCTTCTCCTGATTCCTATTTTTATTCATTTATTCCAACTACGCCGTTTTAAGAAAACACCATTTACCAATGTTAAGTTTTTAAAGAAGGTAGTTTCAGAATCACGTCAGAGCAATACCTTAAAAAAGTGGTTGTTACTCTTCACCAGAATGCTATTGTTAGCAGCATTTATATTCGCTTTCGCACAACCTTTTTTTGCTAAAAAGTCAGCCTTGAAGGATAAGGAAACTGTCATTTACTTAGATGATTCTTTTAGTATGCAACTGAAAGAAGAGAGTAATACGCTCTTAGAAAATGCTGTTCAGGAGTTAATCAAAAAATTACATCCAGAAGATCGATTTTCACTATTTACCAATTCAAAAATATTCAAAAACACAAACTTACAAGACATTCAAGATGAGATTATTGCGTTGCAAAATAGCAACAATCAGTTAAAGATAAATGAAATCTATCTAAAAGGAAGAACCCTTTTTTCCTCTGATCCAACTACAGAGAAAAATTTGATTATTCTTTCTGATTTTCAACAACTTATGGGAGCTCCTCAAACAGATAGCGTTACTAGCATAAATTCGCACTGGGTGGCATTACGTTTTGATGACATTAAAAACGTGGCTATCGATTCTGCGTACATAGAATCCGAGACTTCAGAAAACCTAAATTTACTGGTAAATCTTTCCGGTTCCGGTAGTTTAGAAAACATCCCCGTTTCGCTATTTAACGGAGAAAAATTGGTGGCAAAAACATCTGCTTCATTCAATGATTCAAAAACAGCAACCGTAAATTTTTCAATTCCCAATAATGAAGCTTTTGACGGAAAAATTGAAATATCAGATTCTGGACTTACTTATGACAACCTGCTTTATTTTACGATAGACAAAAAGGAAAAAATAAAAGTACTTGCTGTAATTGATTCGCAAAATAATTTCCTAGATAGAATCTTTACCGATGATGAGTTTATTTATACAGCAACAGACTTAAAGAGTCTGAATTATATTTCTTTGGCATCGCAAAACCTCATTATACTGAATAATTTATATCAGATTCCCTCATCTCTAACAACCAGCTTAAAAGCATTTACGGATAACGGAGGACATTTAGCCGTTATACCCGCTGCGGACATCAATTTAAATTCTTATGATGTACTAACAGCAAGCTATAGTTCCTCTACCATTTTGCAAAAAGTACGTGGTGCGCGTGAGATAACAACTATATCTTTTTCGCATCCGCTGTATCAAAATGTATTTGAGAAAAATGTAACGAACTTTCAATATCCCAAAGCATCCGAATTTTATCAAATAACCACCACTGCCCCAAGCGCATTGACCTTTCAAGGGAACGAACCGTTTTTGGTGGGTAGTAAATCGTTCTTTTTATTCACTGCATCATTATCCACAGAAAATTCCAATTTCATCAACTCACCGTTAGTGGTCCCAACCTTTTACAATATGGCAGCAGGCAGCTTAAAGTTGCCTCCTCTATATTCCGTTTTGGGAGAATCTATATCTATTGATATTCCAACCTCATTGGCCCAAGATGATATTCTAAAATTGAAAAAAGGAGATTATGAGTTTATTCCGCAACAACAATCACTAAACAATAAAGTATCGCTTTCTTTTGATGAAGGCCTTCAAGAAGACGGTAGTTATGCAATACGGCAAAGCGGTAAAACCATAAAATATATAAGCTTTAATTATAATAGAAATGAAAGCAATCTTTCCTATATAAATGTGAACGAACAAAAAATAGCAACTACATCAACCACAATTTCATCTTTGTTCGAAACCATTGAAAAAGACAATAGTGTTACAGAGCTTTGGAAATGGTTTGTTATTTTAGCGTTGGTATTGCTGTTTATTGAAGCACTTATTCAAAAATATCTTAAATGAACATTCTTTTAAAATCGGTAAAAATAATTGATAAGAATAATGAATCGCTTCATTTAAAGACGCGAGATATTCATATCAAAAATGGTATTATCGTCAAGATTGCTGCCAAAATAGAGCCAGAAGGTAAAACTCAGGTTGTGAAGCACAAAAATTTACATGGGTCAATCGGTTGGTTTGATAGTAGTGTTTCTTTTGGTGAACCTGGTTATGAGGAGCGTGAGACTATTGAAAACGGACTCCAGGTAGCTGCACAAAGTGGATTTACAGATGTAATCCTTAACCCCACCATGCACCCTTGCCCAGACAGCAGTTCAGATATTGTATATCTTAAAAATGCCGCTGCAAATCAACTCACCAACTTATATCCGTTAGGTACCCTCACCATGAAAGCGGATGGTAATGATTTGGCCGAGTTATACGACATGAAAAATTCTGGAGCTGTAGGTTTTTATGATTACAAACTACCTATGACCAATGCTAACCTATTAAAAATAGCACTGCAATATGTTCAGAATTTTGACGGCTTGGTATATTCTTTTCCCATGGATACAAAAATAGCCGGAAAAGGAATCGTAAACGAAGGAGAGGTATCCACTAAACTAGGTTTAAAAGGAATTCCAACTTTAGCAGAAGACCTACAGGTAGCCAGAGACCTTTTTATTCTTGAATATACAGGAGGTAAATTACACATACCCACTATTTCAACAGCGACATCTGTAAAATTAATTTCCGATGCCAAGAAAAAAGGATTGAATGTAAGCTGCAGCGTAGCAGTTCACAATTTAATATATACTGATGCTGTTCTGGAACAGTTTGATTCTGCATACAAAGTATTGCCTCCATTACGCACAAAAGCAGATACCAAGGCGCTAATAAAAGGATTAAAAGATGGAACTATAGATTTCATTACAAGTGACCACACCCCTATGAACATAGAGGAAAAGCGAGTGGAATTTGATAACGCTTCCTTTGGAACCACTGGTCTTGAAACTATATTTGGCAGTCTTAATCAGCTTCTAGGTATAGAAACCACAATAGATTTACTATCTAAAGGACGAGAGCGATACGGGATAAAATCACCTATATTAAAAGAAGGAGAGCCTGCCTGTCTTACCCTTTTCAACCCCGACGAGACATACGTTTTTGATGAAAAACATATAGAATCTACGTCAAAAAACAGTATGTTTATTGGCGCCGAATTAATAGGGAAAGTGTACAGCACTATCAACAATGGACAATACATTACAAACGAATAAAATAAATCCACCATTTTATAAACCAACCACATGAACCATAATACAATTGAAGAAGGAAAAACAATGGCTATTATTAGCTATATAACTCTTCTAGGTACACTTGTCGCATACTTTATGAACAGAGGCAAGAATAATGAATTCACTACTTTTCACATAGGCCAAGCACTTAGAGCGTGGATTACAGGAATAGTCGTTGGCTTTATCGCGAAACTTTTAATTATGTTTACCGGTATAGGCATGTTAGGTTATCTGCAATATGTGGGGTTGATCCTAGCTATAATAGGGGCTCTAAATGCTATGAACGGTAAAGTGGAAAAGATTCCTTTGGTAGGTGATATCGGATAAACTAAACTTTAAAATATAAGATAAAAGAGACCGGAACAAGGTCTCTTTTTTTTGTGCATGACTATCGCTTACACTAACTTTGGCTCCATGAATACAGTAAAAGAAGGAAAAACTGCGGCCCTAACGGCTTATTTTACTTTAATAGGCTCGCTTATAGCCCTGAGTATGAACTCCGAAACTAGAAATGAGTTTGCCAGATTTCATATTCGTCAAGCTCTTGGGCTACATTTATTCTTCTTAGGTTTCGCTTTATTTCTTAGCCAATGGTTTAATCAATATGCCTGGTACGGGCTATACATTTGCTATTTTGTACTTTGGTGGTATGGTTTTATTGGCGCTTTACAGGAAAAAAGACAATCCGTGCCCCTTGTTGGAGGCTTGATTCAAAAATGGCTTAAATTTATATAATGACAACAGCTCCCCTATCCTTAGAACATTTGATCAGACCATCTTCATTAACTGACGGGAAACCTCCCGTTCTATTTATGTTTCATGGTTATGGCAGCAATGAAGAAGACTTATTTTCTTTTGCACCTGAACTATCCGAAGAACTTTGTGTGATTTCAGTGCGGGCGCCCTACCCTATGGAACCTTATGGAAATGCATGGTATGCTATTAATTTTGATGCCCAGCAAGGTAAATGGAGCGATGATGAGCAAGCAAAAACTTCACGGGACAAGATTGTCGCTTTTATAGATGAAGCTTGTAACACCTACAACCTAGATTCTGAACGTGTTACTATCTTAGGATTTAGTCAAGGTACCATTTTAAGCTATGCCGTTGCTTTATCCTATCCTGAGAAAATAAAAAATGTAATTGCCTTAAGCGGATATATAAACGAGGCCATTCTAAAGAAAGGCTATACAGAAAAAGACCATTCCGATTTAAAAATCTATGTGTCGCATGGCCAGGTAGACCAAGTGATTCCACCGGAATGGGCACAACGTGCACCAGAATTTCTAAAGAATTTGAACATTGATCATGTTTATGAGGAATTCCCCGTAGGTCATGGCGTTGCTCCTCAAAACTTCTATTCCTTTAAGAAGTGGTTGGCAGATAAAATCTAACCTATTCGCTGCGGGTATACAGCAAATGGTCTAGCATAGTGAAGTCTACTCCCAAATCATCTTTAAGCTCGTACTTAATTAAAAGTTCTCCCCAATATTTTCCATCGGAAAAATCCGTTAGAATCCATTTATGATTTAAAACTTTAATTTTATTTATCTTAAAATCGCTTTCCATGCCCTCGTAAGGCACTAAAGGGTTATCACCCTTACTTTCATTGGTCTCAAGGAGCTTATCTGCTATATATCTTGATGGGTTTTCCAATTGCAAATGATCATAATACGCCAAAGCATCATCATTGTTTTCCAAGGAAAAGTATTGCATTTCCAACACCTTTAATTTTGCATCTTGCACCGAGTCTTTTAACTGATCTATTTCAGCTTCCAACTTAGCAATACGCTCATCTTTTACATCGGCCATCTTTCCATTACTCACAAAAAGATAAAGGCAAATAAGTGATACAAAAATCAATAGATAAAAAACGATTCTACTTTTCATAAATAAATATGGTTTGTACTTTAAACTGTAATGGTTAGATTATCGTATGCCAAATGTACATTTTTGGGCAATTTTTTTTCAACTTGTGCATGAAACCCTAACATATGGCTAATATGGGTGAGATAAGCAACATCTGGTTTCATTTCCTCAATAAACTCCAGAGCCTCTTTTAAGTTAAAATGCGAATGATGAGGCTCCTCCCGAAGTGCGTTAATAACAAGAACCTTACTGTTTTTTACTTTTTCCGCTTCTTCACTAGTAATGGTTTTAACATCCGTTAAATAGGTGAAATCTTTAATGCGAAAACCTAGAACCTTAATGCGATTATGGCTAGCCTCAATTGGAATCACCTTAACACTTCCAACCGTAAAAGGATTATCCTTATCAATAAGATTGACCGCTACTGCTGGTGCTCCAGGATATCTATTTTCATCGGCAAAGATATAATCAAAACGCTTTTTAAGAGAGTCGGCCACTCGTTTATGAGCATATACAGGTACATCTCCCTGTCTAAAAAAGTAGGGTCTTATATCATCTAAGCCAGCGGTATGATCAGAATGCTCGTGAGTAAAAAGAATGCCATCTAAAGTGATTACCTCGTTTGTAAGCATCTGCTGCCTAAAATCAGGACCACAATCAATGACATAATTATAATCTTTCCATGAAACCAATGCAGAAACTCGCAGTCTTTTATCTCTTGGGTCTTCACTACTACAAACCGGGTGATTACTGCCTATTACTGGGATTCCCTGAGAAGTACCCGTACCCAAAAAGGTTATTTTTAACGCATCGTTCATCTAGAGTCAAATTTATAACTAAAAAATTTAATAGATAACCCGATCTTGTTAACTTTGTTGAAAGCAAAATCGACCAAATGGCTTCAGTTTTAAAACGAGATACCGTATTTGAGAATATCCCTTCTATCAAAGCTAAGACTTTGAGAATCAACTTAAACCCTGACATTTACGGAACGTTTTCGGAAATTGGTGCGGGCCAGGAAACGGCGCGTCATTTTTTCCGTTCCGGAGGCGCTTCAGGTACCATTGCCAAGGCGATGAGCGCTTATGACAAGGATTTTAGCGATGCCATTTATGGTATTGAAAAAGATGGGCGTTATGTGACACAATCGCGACTTAAAAAGATGCTTTCTCATGAAATGACCCTTATGGAAGAGCGTATTAGTCGTGAAACACACCCTGATCGTTTATTCTTTTCTTACGCCAACACGGTTGCGACCATAGATTTTTCTAAAAGATATAAAGGCCATGGCTGGGTAGGGATTCGCTTTCAATTAGACCCTAACCAGAAGGAACTAGATGAAATCATACTACACATTCGTTTTAAGCAGAACGAGGCACGTTTGCAGCAAGAAACCTTAGGTATTCTAGGTGTTAATTTGATTTATGGTGCTTTTTACAAGTACCACAAGCCAAGGAAAATGTTGAAATATCTTTACGACCATATAGATAAGGATACCGTAGAGATTGATATGGTAAACTTTTCTGGTCCTAATTTTAAAGATGTAGACAATAGGTTAATGAGTCTTCAGCTTATACGTAATGATATGACCGATGCGGTTATGTTTGGCCCTGACGGGAATAACTTCCTTCCTGCCTCTGCATTGTACAAAAAAAATATTTTGGCATTACGCGGAAGTTTTAGACCGGTTACTAAGGTAAATATGGACATGTTTCATAAATCATATGACATCTTTGTTCGTGATCCTGCGGTAGACCAAGAAAATACTATGGTTATTTTTGAAATAACCCTTTCTAACTTAAAGGCTTCGGGTGAAATAGATGAACAAGATTTCATGGATCGTGCTGAGTTGCTCTGCTCTCTTGGTCACACCGTAATGATATCAAAATTTCAAGAGTATTTTAAGCTAGTAGAATACTTTAATAGATATACTAAGGCTAAAATTGGTCTTACCATGGGGGTTAACAACTTGGTGGATATCTTTGATGAGAAATACTACAGGCATTTATCCGGAGGTATTTTGGAAGCTTTCGGAAAACTATTTTTCAAAGAATTACAGGTTTACCTTTACCCTATGAAAAATGCTGAAACTGGTCAAATCATGACCAGCAACAATATAAAGGTTCACCCAAGAATGAAAGAATTGTACAAGTTCTTTAAGTACAATGGAAAGGTCATGGACATTATAGATTATGACCCCGAGATTATGCATATTTTTTCAAGAGATGCTCTTAAAAAACTCATCAATAATGAAGAAGGATGGGAAGAAATGCTTCCTAAAGGTATACCTCAGATAATTAAAGATGAAAACCTGTTTACCAGGAAGTTAGTAAAATCAAAAGAAGACAAAATAGAATAATAATTAAAAAGGGGGCTTAAGCCCCCTTTTTAATTAAATCAATTTGAATAAATTTTTACAAATACAATTATTCTTCAAGTAATTGAGCTGCATGGTCTTTGGTTTTTACCTTATCAATTACCTTAATTACAATTGCATTACCATCAACAACAAACGTTTTTCTATGAATACCATCGTACTCACGACCCATGAATTTTTTAGGTCCCCATACACCAAAAGTGTTAATTACAGTATGATCCTCATCCGCCAATAATGGAAATGGAAAATCATATTTTCTCTTAAAGTTAGTCTGTCTCTTTTCTGAATCTGCACTTACTCCCAACAACTCATATCCTTCGGCTTGCAGCTCCGCATAATTGTCTCGTAAATTACATGCTTCTGCAGTACAACCTGGAGTACTTGCTTTTGGATAAAAGAAGACAATTAATTTCTTGTCTTTAAAATCAGATAATTTAATTGTATTACCATCTTGGTCTTTCGATGAAAAATCGGGTACTTTGTCTCCTACTTGCAATGTGTTCATAGCACTTCTTTATTTTGTGTTTCAATTTTCATTGCCAAAATTAGACAAAAATGACAAAAGCGGAAAAGGTTGATTTTACTATTAAAACTCTCAAGGAAATTTATCCCTCCATTCCGGTTCCATTAGACCATAAAGACCCCTACACTTTATTGATTGCCGTACTCATGTCTGCTCAAAGTACAGATGTTAGAGTAAATCAAATCACCCCTCTTTTATTTGAAAGAGCAGATAATCCGTACGATATGGTAAAACTATCTGTGGAGGAAATTCGTGATATTATAAGACCGGTTGGATTATCCCCTATGAAATCAAAAGGAATTCATGGGCTTTCAGAAATTTTGATTGAAAAATACGATGGTGTAGTTCCACAAGAGATAGAACTTTTAGAAGAATTTCCCGCCGTGGGGCACAAAACGGCAAGTGTTGTAGTTTCACAAGCTTTTGGTATTCCAGCTTTTCCTGTGGACACCCATATTCACAGGTTAATGTACCGCTGGGGTTTTACGAATGGAAAAAATGTGGTTCAAACAGAAAAAGATGCCAAGCGTTTATTTCCAAAAGAAATATGGAACGACCTGCATCTTCAGATTATCTGGTACGGTAGAGAATATTCGCCTGCCCGAGGATGGAATTTAGATAATGACATCATTACCAAGACCATTGGCAGAAAAACCGTGATAGACGGCTATTACAAAGCAAAAAAGACCCGTTAAAAATCGGGTCTTAATATATATTTTAATTCAAGCTGTTTTCAAATTGAAAATTCTTGTATTCAACAATATGAAATTGCTTTGAAAAACTAAGCAAAAAGTTGATTGTTTCTTTTGTTGCTTGTATAGCTTTACCTCTTTCAAGGTTCTCAGAGTAAATTTTTTCCATAATAGTAGTATTGTTATACAAAGGATAACGCAACTAGAATGGAAATATTGTCAAAAATTATTAGCGATCTATTAATTCGTTAAAACTATGTTATGCTTGTCTATGATTTTTCTAAGATTAATCAGAGCGTAACGCATTCTACCTAAGGCAGTATTGATGCTTACTCCTGTATTTTCTGAGATTTCTTTAAAGCTCATATCTTTATAGATACGCATAACTAAAACTTCTTTTTGATCATCCGGTAACTCTTCGATCAGGTGCTTTAAGTCAGAAGTAATCTGGTCTTTTATAATTTGTTTTTCTGCATTCAACTTATCATCGCCAATTACCGAAAATATATTGAAGTCATCACTACCTTCAAACATTGGCATTCTTTTGTTCTTTCTGAAATGGTCAATAATCAAGTTGTGTGCTATACGCATTACCCATGGTAAAAATTTACCTTCTTCACTATACGAACCTCTTTTTAAAGTTTTAATCACTTTAATAAAAGTATCTTGAAAGATATCTTCAGTAACGTCTCTATCTAGAACTTTTGAATAAATGAAACTAGAAATTCTTTGGTTGTGACGGTTGATTAGGACTTCAAGTGCTTTTTCATCTCCGCTGATATAATCTCTTACTAATACTGAATCTTCGATTTGTGAGCTCATGGTGTAGGGTTTTTAGTTTTTGACTTGAGACTTTCTAAGAAAGGCTTTTCGTTATTTAGTTATTTTGAGTTCTATTTTTATCCTTTGGTGGATGACCTTGTTGTTAATTATGATATAAAACTAGATAATAGAGGCCTCTAGAAAAAAACATTGTTGTAAAACCGCCAGTTTTTGATGTGAAAAGCTACTTTTCTATTTTTCTGCAAAATAAAATGCAATGTAGTGCGTTAGCCACACGAAATCAGACTTCTGAAGAATACCACAAATGTGGGGTTATAATATGTCTCTTTACAAGAAATAAGATATAACATATAGTATGTACTATAAAGACAGTAAGTATAACTGGTTATTTCCTACAAAAAAGCCCCAGCAATTTTCATTGCCAGGGCTATATATACTTTAAAGAACTAGTACTAGTTCAAATTCGATTCAAACTGTAAGCCATTTACTTCTGTTATTTCTAATGCCTTTGAATAATCTAATAGAAACTTCACTGTTGAAGGTTTTGCTTTAGCCAATCTACATTTGTCCGATTCTGTAGCGTAAATTTTTTCCATATCTATTTTAGTATTGTTACAGCATTATAACGTCACTAAGGTAAATATAATGAATCGGTTCGACCTACCGCTTATTAATTCGTTAAAACAATATTGTGTTGATCAATGATCTTTCTAAGGTTTATTAAAGCGTAGCGCATTCTTCCCAAAGCCGTGTTGATACTTACTCCAGTATTTTCAGAAATCTCTTTAAAACTCATATCCTTATATATACGCATAATCAAAACCTCTCTCTGGTCCGCAGGTAACTCCGCAACAAGAGCTTCTAAATCACAATCTATCTGGTCTTTGATCAATTGTCTCTCTGCATTGAGCTTTTCATCTCCTATCAAAGAAAAAATATCAAAACTATCTGCCCCTCCAAACATAGGCATTCGACTACTTTTCCTAAAATGGTCTATGATAAGGTTATGGGCAATACGCATAACCCAAGGCAAAAATTTACCTTCTTCATTATAGGCACCACGTCTTAGTGTTTTAATTACCTTAATAAAGGTATCCTGAAAAATGTCTTCGGTAATATTACGGTTATTTACTTTGGAATAAATAAAACTACTCAACCGCTGGTTGTGCTTTTCAATCAATATTTCCAGTGCTTTTTCATCACCGGAAACGTAATTTTTAATAAGAAGGGAGTCTTCTGTCAATATATCCATAACAATTACTTTAATAGTTAAAACTAGACGCCTTCCCTATGGAAAGGTCTTGTAGTTAATGTTTTAATCTTTCTAAAAGTAATTTTATGCTATAGGCCTATTAACGTTTTATTAGGGTTCAAATATAGATAAAATTAAATGACTTTTGAAAATTTCTATTGTTATACATACATTTTTTAATGCGATCCATACAATTTTAGTTATTGAATTCTTCATATCGTATCTTTGCAAACTTAGATAAGAACATGGCTGAAATAGTAGATGTAAATCCCAAACACAACATTATAATTAAAGGTGCAAAATTGCATAATTTAAAGAATATTGATGTTGTTATTCCTCGTAACAAACTTGTTGTTATTACAGGGCTTTCTGGTTCAGGAAAGTCTAGCTTGGCATTTGACACGTTATATGCAGAAGGTCAAAGACGATATGTAGAAAGTCTTTCTTCTTACGCAAGACAGTTCTTGGGAAAATTAGACAAACCAAAGGTAGATTACATAAAAGGTATAGCACCTGCTATTGCTATAGAACAAAAAGTAAATTCTACAAACCCACGATCTACCGTAGGTACCACTACAGAAATTTATGATTATCTAAAGTTATTATATGCCCGTATTGGACGTACCATATCCCCTACTTCTGGTCGAGAGGTAAAAAAAGATACCGTTACAGATGTTGTTGAGCATGTAAGATCATATGAAGAAGGAACTAAACTACTTTTATTAGCACCTATTACCATAGATGAAACTAGAGAAACGTTAAAATCTCTTCAACTATTATCCAAACAAGGATATGCGAGAATAAAGTATAATAATGAGGTGTTTCGCATAGATAATGCGCCAGAAGACATTGAAAGAAATTTTGAATTGGTCGTTGACCGTATTATTGTTAAAGACGATGAAGATTTTTACAATCGTTTGGCCAATGCCATTGATACCGCTTTTTTTGAAGGCAAGGGCGAATGTACTATTGAGGAACTTTCTACCCAAAACCAAACTCCTTTTAGTAATAAGTTTGAGTTAGACGGAATGTCTTTCTTAGAACCGAATGTACATTTATTCAGTTTCAATAATCCATATGGGGCTTGCCCAAAGTGCGAAGGGTACGGAGATGTTATTGGTATTGACCAAGACCTTGTAGTACCTAACACTGCCCTGTCTGTTTATGAAAATGCAGTCTTTCCTTGGCGCGGTGAGAGTATGGGGTGGTATAGAGATCAACTTGTAAATTCTGCCTATAAATTCGATTTTCCTATTCATAAACCTTGGTTTGAACTATCTGAAGAACAAAAACAATTGGTTTGGAAAGGTAACGACCATTTTATAGGCCTCAACAAGTTTTTTGAGCAGTTAGAAGAAAAAAGCTATAAAATACAGAATAGGGTTATGCTTTCTCGATACCGCGGAAAAACGAGATGCAACGTTTGTAACGGAAAACGATTAAGAAAAGAAACTAACTATATAAAGGTTGGCGGCAAGAACATATCTGACTTGGTAGAATTACCTATCAAAAAATTAATTCCGTTTTTTGAAGAATTGGTTCTTGACAAATATGACCAGAAAATAGCCTCACGTCTTTTAAAGGAAATCAATACCAGATTAGGTTTTCTATATAAGGTGGGGTTGAGCTACCTAACAATGAACAGAAAATCAAATTCACTTTCAGGGGGAGAAAGTCAACGCATCAACCTGGCCACGTCCTTAGGTAGTAGCCTTGTAGGAAGCATGTATATTTTGGACGAACCTAGTATAGGGCTACACCCAAAAGATACTGAAAACCTCATAGAAGTGTTACAGTCTTTACGCGACCTAGGAAATACCGTTATTGTTGTGGAACATGATGAGGATATCATGAAAGCTGCAGACGAAGTTATAGACATTGGCCCAGAAGCCGGCACTCATGGTGGTGAGGTAGTTGCCCATGGCACATTAACGGAAGTTTTAAAGTCAACTTCATTAACCGCAAGTTACTTGAACGGTACGGAAGAAATTGTGGTACCTAGTAAAAGAAGAACTTCTACAGACTATATTACTATAAAAGGGGCTCGTGAAAATAATCTAAAAAATATAGATGTAACCTTTCCTCTTAATATGCTCACTGTTATCACCGGAGTTTCCGGTAGTGGAAAAAGCACTTTGGTTAAAAAACTGTTATACCCTATCATTCTTAAAGAAGTTGGTGGTTACGGTGAAAAAGCTGGTCAGTTTACTTCCGTTACAGGAAAATATAAGTCTATAAAACATGTTGAGTTTGTTGACCAAAACCCTATTGGGCGGTCTTCTCGCTCTAATCCAGTAACCTATATAAAGGCTTATGATGATATAAGAAATCTATTTGCTTCTCAAAAACTTAGTAAAATAAGAGCCTACCAAGCCAAACACTTTTCTTTTAATGTTGATGGAGGCCGATGTGAAAAATGTAAGGGCGAAGGTGAAATAACAGTGGAAATGCAGTTCATGGCAGACGTACACTTAAAGTGTGATACCTGCGATGGTAAACGTTTTAAAAAGGAAGTTTTAGAAGTAAAGTTCGAAGATGTTAATATTGATGGTGTCTTGAATATGACCATTGATGATGCTATTACCTTTTTTGATAAGAACAAGCAAACCAAAATTGTAAATAAGCTGAAACCCCTACAAGATGTTGGTTTGGGGTATGTTACTTTAGGACAATCATCCTCTACCCTATCTGGCGGAGAAGCGCAGCGAATTAAACTTGCCTCCTTCTTAGTAAAAGGCACAACAAAAGATAAAGCTTTATTTATTTTTGACGAACCTACAACTGGCTTGCATTTTCATGATATTAAGAAACTTCTTAAATCTTTTGATGCGTTAATTTCTAAAGGGCATTCCGTAATAGTCATAGAGCACAATATTGAATTGATTAAATGTGCTGATTATATTATTGACCTTGGACCTGAAGGTGGAGAGAATGGCGGGCAGCTTCTTGCCGAAGGCACTCCAGAAGAAATTATTAACAGTAAAACTTCCTTCACAGCAAAATACTTGAAAGAGAAATTGTAGCTATACAAAACTCAAAAAGCAAGACCATATTTTCATTATTGAAAGTATGGTCTTTTGTTTTAACTACAATTGAACCTTATACGTTCTGGTTTTTAAAATTTTAATGCAATATTTAAAATACTGAATATCAAGCGTATAATAGCAAGTTAAGGTTTTTGGCATGCTGTTTGTATACTACTACCCGAATGTCAATAATAACATTCAGAAATTAAAAACCTTATATCATGAGAAACTTACTACTCTTTTTTTCGGCCCTTATTTTAGGCACCTCTGGTGTTATGGCCACAAGTACAGTTGAAGATAAGGTTGCAGAACGCAATGCTTATAGATACAACGACTCATTTATTTTTGTAGAGAATGGCATTACGTTTTCAGTATATCCTGATGGTGAATTCGATTTTTATATAGACAACCGCGTAAGTGGCCGTCGTAACGGAGTAACCTTTAATTCAGGTTTTGATTATAGTCCTTATGCGCAATACGATGATTATGGAGCCGTAATCCAAGTTGAGAATGTTCCTATATATTATGATTATTACGGACGCGTAACTCAGGTTGGAGATGTAGATATTAGCTATAACAACAACCGTGTTCGTAGTGTAGGTGGAATGTACGTATACTACAACCGAAGAGGGCTTTATGATTACCATACAGGGTACATTAATGTATACAATAGAAGATATGTATACAGACCGTTTCATTCTTTTTTCGCGAGGCCAATAATTGGGTTTAGTTTGGTATTCAATAAGCCATACAGAAGGCATTATAGCCCCATTCGTTATACATACTACAATCCGTATAGGTATAACAAAAGACGTGCGTATGCCTCAATAGGTAGAACACACAGATATAACAAGGTAAGAAACGATAGAGCCAGAATCTATAGAAATGACAAGAGAGTTGCCATAAGAAGTAATACATCTAGAAATAATAGATCCGTTTCTAAGAGAAATTATGCGAATACACGCACAAATAGAGCAGTTTCAAACAGAGGTGATTTGAAAAGGAGAACTGTTTCTAGAAGTAGCACAACCCGTGCAAATAATTCAAACGGAAGAATTGTAAATAGAAGCACTACTGCAAGGTCAACCACTGCCACTCCATCTAGAAATAGATCGGTTACACAAAGGTCTACTACAGTAAGAAAGCCCTCTAGCAATACCGTTACCAAAAGAACAGTAACACGTTCGCCTAGAAGCAGTACAGTAAAAAGAAGCTCAACGACTTATAGAAGTCCGCAAAATAACAGAAGTACAAGTAGAACAGTAAGGAAGGCCCCTGCACAAAGTAGAAGCAGTGTTTCAACAAGAAGTTCTTCTTCTAGGAGCTCAGTAAGCAAAGCTCCATCTAGAAGTAGCAGAAACACTACTTCTTCAAGAAGTTCATCTTCAAGGAGTTCTTCTAGACGATATTAAAAATAGTTTTTAGGTTGGTTAGTTGTTACCCCCGCAGGATATTTATGTGCTGCGGGGGTTTTGTTTATAAAAGAGTATCAGATAACCTTTTCAACCGTTACTTTAATGGATTTACTGATTGGTGTTTTACTTTTATCTGCGTACTGATCGTGAGGTATTAAAACATTGGTCTCCGGATAATATGCTGCTAAATCTCCAGATGGAATATTATAAGGAATAACCAAAAACCGATTCGCCGTACGAACTTTTCCATCGTAAGTACTACTGATATTGATAACGTCTTTCTTCTTAAGGCCTTTCTTTTCCATATCCTTAGGATTCATAAACAATACACGTCGTTCATTATAAACACCCCTGTATCTATCATCCATACCATAAATAGTAGTATTGAACTGATCGTGCGATCTAATGGTCATCAACATAAATTCTTCCGAATTTAAATCATGTTCAGGCAATTGATTCACCGTTAGCTGGGCACGACCATTGGGTAACATACTAAAGTCTAAATCACGAACATTATTTGGCAAATAGTAGCCTATGCCTTTAGAACGTTCCTTAGTATTATCAAAACCCTTAATTACCTTATCAATACTCTCCCGAATGAGGTCATAGTTTTCACCCATTTCCTTCCAATTCACAGAATGCTTTCCGCCAAAAAAGGTATGCGCCAATTCTGCAATCAACTCAGGTTCACTTTTGATATTATCAGATGTAGGTTTTAACAATCCGCGAGATTGTCTTACACGCCCCATACTATCTTCCATAGTTTGATAGCGTATAGCACCATCTTTCATGTCCTTTTCGGAACGACCAAAAGTGGGTAGAATCAATGCAGTTTTTCCCGTAACCAAATGCGAACGATTCAATTTTGTACTCACCTGAACTGTCAATTCGCAGTTTTGCATAGCTTCGGCCGTATATAAGGTATCAGAAGCCGCCATTAAAAAATTACCGCCCAAACAAATAAAGACTTTACCCTTTTCATCATGCATAGCCTTAATAGCGCCAACCACATCTAAACCTTCTTTATCCGGTGCCGTAAATCCTAAATGTTCTTGAATACGCTTATTCAACTCTTCATTTACAAAGTGCATAATTCCAACGCTACGATCACCTTGCACGTTACTATGGCCGCGTACAGGGCACGTTCCCGCATTTGGTTTACCTAGAGATCCTTTTAACATTAATAGATTAAGGTATTCACAAATAGTAGCTACACCATTTTTATGCTGAGTAAGTCCCATAGCCCAGCAAACTACTATATTACTGCTGGTTGCCAACAGTGCTACAGTTTCATTTACTTTCTCCTCACTTACACCACTGAGACGCAAGAGTGTTTCTTCGTCATAATTCTTAAAATCTGTAATGAGCGCATCATACCCCTCTACATATTTAACCATAAAAGCATGGTCAAAAACTTTCTGCCCCTTTTCATCCAGTGCAGCAAGTCTTTTAAGAATTAGCTTCATTAAAGCTATATCTTGATTAATACGAACTTGCAAATGAATATCCGTTAGGTCTTCACCACTACCTATGAGTCCGTTTAAGTGTTGAGGGTTTTTAAAGTTGATTAGACCAGACTCCTCTAACGGGTTTATACTAATTACTTTACCCCCATTTTTCTTACACTTTTCTAAGGCCGAAAGCATTCTTGGGTGGTTTGTACCTGGATTTTGCCCCGCTACAATTACCACATCTGCACCGTACAAATCCTCAAGTTTTACAGAACCCTTGCCAATACCCAATGTTTCGGATAGCGCTACACCACTAGATTCATGACACATATTAGAGCAATCTGGCATATTATTAGTTCCTATGGCACGAGCAAACATACCGTACAAATAAGCCGCTTCGTTGCTAGAACGTCCAGAGGTGTAAAAAATAGCATCATCAGGAGCGTTCAACTTATGAAGTTCTATTGAAATAAGCTCATACGCTTCTTCCCAAGAAATAGGTTCATAGTTTACATTGCCTGGTCTTAATACTAGCGGCTCCGTTATTCTGCCAAATTTGTTAAGTTGATATTCTGTGAGCTTAGAAAGTTCTTCTACTGAATATTTCCTAAAAAATTCCCCTCCAATTTTATCCGTAGTAGCTTCATCCGCAACTGCTTTTGCTCCATTTTCACAATATTCCGCAACAGAAGACGGATGTTCCGGATTAGGCCATGCACAACTGGGGCAATCAAAACCATCTTCTTGATTAAGCTCTAGAAAAGCGCGCATAGATCGTACAACACCCATTTCCTTAAACCCGTGACGTAACGCTTCTTTTACTCCTATTTTTCCTGCGGCATACCTTACTGGTTCAGTAATTTTAATATTTGAAAAATTTTCAGAACCTATTACCGATACGTTTCTATGGAATTCTTTATTGGACATACTCAATTCTATTTCTAATGTTGCAATTTCGGATTAGGGTAATTATCAGACTCATCTTCCCCTCTATCATCTAAGCAGGTAAAATCTTTTTCAACCAAAAGAGATAACTTATTACCGTCTTTCAGAGAAGTAGAATTACTAAATCCAATTTTTTTACTGTTTTCCCAACCTTCAATAGTTTCTGAAGGTAAAACCAAGGTTATTCTATTATCCTCAAAATTGGCAATTAGCTCTGACGCATCTGCCTTACTACTCAAAGCATAAGTGAAAGTATTTTGGGGAAATTGAGTTTCTTCTTGAATATACCCAGTTTTGCAAAGTTGAGACACTTCTGTCTGTGTAATACGCATGCGTATGGAGTTGCCTTTTATCCGTATTTTCATTTGAGACAATATTGTTGTTGGCTAGTAAAAGTAACCTTAAGCCTTAATTGACCCTAAATATACAAGTCAATATTGAAACAACGCGGAATATTTCTCCTTTGTTGGGTCTTACCCATAGCCCTATTCTCTTCATATAACAAAATACCCTCAGAATTGTGAATTTTGAAATAAACACCTGGCCCTGGAATGGAAGAAATAGGAGTTTCAATACTAATGAGCGGAGAGAGATAGGTTTGCTTAAAGTCAATACTTTTATAATCTATTCTGAATTGCCCCATACTATCGGAAACTGCGCTTCCTAAAAAGTCATCTTTTACCCAATCTACGTCAATCGCCGAGACCACAACCCCTTTAATGGGAGTTGTTTTATCTACTGCAGATTTTACATTCCCAAGAATCGTCCAAATATCGAACTGCCGTCTTAATTGACTCCAAAATTGAAAACTGAAACTATAATTCCAGCTAAATTCTTTAATCTTGTTGTTATTATTCCGCCAGATGGGCATTAAACGACGAGCGGTAAAGTGAATAGGATTACTTCTTTTCTTAAGTGTTGCTAATTTATCGGAAACCACTAAATCTATTTCAATAGCGCCCTCAGTATATAAATCGCAAACATTGATTCTGTAATTTCCATCCTCATCCGTAAAACCGGTTCCTAGATGCCTTTTTTCCTTAGCCATAACCGCATTGGGTGATAGCATCTCAAGCTGGTTTTTGAAGGCACTAGATTCTTCAACCCCTTCCAACGCCTTATAAATATTTACCTGAACATTATCTAGGGCTTCATAAAAATCTAAATACAAACAAGCCCTTAGATTTCCTTTAATGATGTACCCCATATTTTTTAATCTTACTTCTAATAAAAATTCACTTAAACAGCACAAGGCCAATATCAATTGTTTTTGGGGGACAGCTTAACAATTTAGTTATGTTAAGGTAGAATTATTGTTGTTCCTTTCCAAATACTTTGGATAAGAGCTGAAAAACATCCTCTGAAATTCTAAACTTATATAGGACTCCTATATAAAGTATACTTATCCCAGCGCCCTTAATGATAATGTTTATAATAGGGTGAAAAGAAAGGTTTACAAAGTAAAATGCTAGTATAGTTATTACCAATAATACGGATGCCTGCACCGTTTCTTTGGTAAATGGAAGCATATTAAACTTCATTTTTACATATATTAATTTTACGGTATTGTAAATGAAAAATGCAGAAAAACTAGCAATAGCAGCACCGTCTAAACCATACGCCGGAATAAGCCAAATATTTAAAAGTACGGTTACTACAGCTAAAAACAATCCCATATACAAAACTGCCCTATAATAATCAGAATTATATAAAATGGAGTTGTTGTTTCCTAATATGGCGTCATAGAGTTTCGCTAACCCTAACCAAACAAAAATCATATATCCGTTTCGGTAAGCATCGGGCAACAGTTCGTATAAATCATCTAAATTCAAAAATATGAGAACAAACAGAAGTCCGGAAATAATATATAAGGTCAATGAGCTCTTTTGATAAAGTCTGCTCAACCCTGCTAAATCGTTCTTATTAAGAAGCTCCGCCGTAAGCGGATACGTTATTTGGTGCATGGAGCGTGATGGAACAGCTATGACCAAAGCAATAAAACTAGCCACACTATAATAAGCCACGTTCTCAATCTTTATAAACTGATTGATCATAACTTTGTCTATTTCTAGAAGTACGATTGCTACGGACCCTCCTAGAATAATTAGTGCGCTATACACTAAGATTTTTCGCGTGTTGTCCGGAAAGTCAAAAACCAATTTTGGCCTATGTAAAGTATAGGCGTAAATTTTCATAAAAATCATCCGCAGTATATAAACAACTACGAGTCCGTCTATAAATGACGTTACAGATATGACATCAAAATATAAAAGGATTAAAAGTGTAGACTGGCCTACCCTGCCAAAAATTTCTTTCATGAAATTACCAAAAACGGATTTCATGTGTACTCGTGCCCAAGCATAAAAAACTTCAAAGTAGGCCATGACCATCGCAATCAAAAAAATATGCCACACATAGCCTTTAACAATGGGGTTTTCCTTAGATAAGAAATCTCCAATAGTATCATTTACCAAATACGTAAGACCAGCTATAGGGAGCATTAAAACTAAAGGCAAAAATAACATGAGGGTTAAAAATCCATCTGTAGATTTCGCATCGCTAAAGCCGCTATAGAATTTTACTAGCGTATTTGGAACCCCAAAAGCAAGCAAAGGCATTAAAACTACAGATGCTGATAAGACTACCTGCAGCAAACCGTAATACTCGGGTTCCATAAATTGTAAATACAGCACCAAAGTATTTAAGGCGCCAAGACCAAAACCAAGGTAGGTAATAATTGAATTGTTCAATGACTGTTTAAATACCAACCCCATTACAGTAATTTTGAAAGTTCTTGGGTAAGTGCCTTTCGGCTATACTTTTCAATACCCGTAGATTCTGATATAATCCTATCCTTTTTAAAAGCAGTATACCACTCAAGAATCGTTTTCTTTAGTTCTGCTTGAGCTTCATAATTAAAAACCTCACCTGCATTCATGTCTTTAATTATACTTCCTGCTTCCCAACCTTCTGGACCAATAGCCAAAATAGGTCTTTTCGCAATCATATATTCAAAAAGTTTTCCTGGTATTATTCCTTTGGTTTCTTCACTATCTATTTCTACCATTAACAAAAGTTGAGACCGTTGTTGCTTATGTTGGGCTTCTGCATGAGAACCATAACCAAGCATTTTTATATATGGCCCTAATTCAAAACGGTACATTGAATCCATTACATCTTGGCTAACAACCCCCATAAATTCCAATTGAAGGTCCCCACGAAAAACAGCATCTTCAGCAGCAAGCCGCGATAACACTTGCCATAAGTTTTTTGGGTTTCTACCTGTCAACAAAGAACCAATATGAGAAATTGTAAACCTACGATCTAAATGGGCATCTCCTTGGTAATCGGAATCATAACCATTCGTAATTACGGAAATTGACTGATTTGTAATCTGCTCAAACTCTAATTTTGTAGTATGGCTCGTAACCAAAATTCTATCGGCTTCGTTTAAAACATCATGCTCTAATACTTTATGTTTCTTTTCTGAACTACTGGTAAGTTTTAACTCTTTATGATAGCCTATAGACGTCCAAGGGTCTCTAAAATCTGCCAACCATGTAACACCTGTGTCCTTCTTTAATTGCTTACCAATTAGATGTACACTGTGTGGTGGTCCTGTTGTTATTATGGTATTGATATTTTCTTTAGATAAGACTTCGGTCAAATATTTTACAGAGGGTTTAACCCAATACTTTCTGGCATCGGGAATAAAAAAATTGCCTCTGACCCATAACATCGTCTTTTCAAAAAATGATTGATTTTTAGTCTGTATGATACCTGAACTTATTCGTTTTGTTTTTTTTGACGAAAACAGTTTCGCGAGTCCGTATGGTTCAAAAAGAGGTTGGGAATACACATTTAAATCCTTAGGGATTTCTGACGTCAAAGTTGCATCTTCTATAGGATAATGTGGCTTTTCAGGAATGTAAACAATAGGCTCAATATCAAAATTCCGAAGATATTTTACAAACTTCAACCACCTCTGCACACCCGGACCACCAGCAGGAGGCCAATAATAGGTGATAATGAGGACTTTTTTCATAAGTGTAAATTACTAGGTGTAAGATTGGGGAATCTTTACAGACTATTTTTGAACTTCTTTCTTTTCTTGGCCCTCATTTTTCTTTGAACCGAAGACTGTAAAACCAATTCCACCTAAAACTATAAGTGCTATTACAATAGAACTGGCCAAAGTAATTTGACTACCTATCCTTACGACTTCAGGTTCAAATTTAAACTCTATGGTATGCTCTCCGCTAGGTATTTCAAGTGCTCTAAGTGTGTAATTAACTTTAATGTGTTCTGTTAGTTTTCCGTCTATATAGGCATTCCATCCATTTTGATAATACATTTCAGAAAAAACAGCCAATCCATAATTTGCGTTCTTTGACTGGTACGTTAAATCATTGGGTTCGTAATCTGTGAGAATTATTACCGCCGTTGAATCTACTTTAAACTCAAAATTGTTTAGATTCTTCACTTTGGCTAAATTAACAACTGCCTCAGTTTTTGTATTCAATTTATCTAAAGCTTGAATTTCTTCATCTGCTGAGTTTACTTTAACAAGTTCCTTGACAAACCATGCATTTCCGTTTGCATTTGGGTTGACTGCCGGGTAACTTTTTCCCTCTTCATCTTGTTGCACTACATACTTTACATTTAGCATATTCAACACACCCATATTGCCCTTATATACGTAAAAGCTGAACAAATCTTCCAGACCGGCAGGTTTTGCAGCATGATACCCCCCAATAGATTGATGATAATAAGATGTACGTGCTCCGTTTATTCCTTCTTGCGGGTCATAAACCCTATAAACACCTTTATCCTTATTTATCTCTTGATCAATAGCCGTTTCTGGAAAAGGCTGTGTCATTTTTCGCTTTGAAACAAAATTATCCGAATCTACATAACGTAAACCTACCCCTGCCAAATCAAAAAGAATTAAAGCTCCAACAGCAACAATAGCCAAGTTCTCTTTTAGCTTTCCTTTGATATAAAACCATAATGCTAATGCAGATAAGAACACAAATATCATAGATCGTAAAAGGTCCGAGTTGTAGACCGCTTTTCTATCAGCCTCAATTAAGGAAACCAATTCATCCCCATAGTTTCTTTTTAAGAACTCATCACTTGGTCCTTCAAAATCAAAACCAGCTTTAAAAATGAACAAGGCAACACTTATACCCAAAACTGTGAAAAATGAAATCTTTAGTGCATTTAGCTTTTCTGATACGTCAACCGTGGGTCTAAAAAGTTCTCGCAAAGCTAAAACAGCTAATACGGGAGCACATAATTCTAAAATAACCTGTATAGACGAAACCGCCCTGAACTTATCATACAACGGGAAATAATCTATCATTATATCCGTCAAGAAACTAAAATTCTTTCCCCAAGAAAGCAACAAGGACATGATTACGCCACCAAGTAGCCACCATTTGGCCTTTCCTTTTACCAAGATCAGACTCAGAATAAATAGAAAGAAAATAATTGCCCCAATGTAAGCTGGACCCGATGTACCAGGCTGGTCTGCCCAATATAAAGGCAATCCACTAGAAAAGTTCAAAGCCTGACTACGAGAAACACCTTGATCAATTAAAAAGTCATAACTTTTTGAATTTTCGCCTAAATTTTCATTGTTAGAGCCACCGAATAATCTTGGTACAAATAGGTTGAGTGATTCAGTTATACCGTAACTCCATTGGGTGATATATGCCTTTTCCAATCCACCAGTATTTTCTTTGGTGTTCCCTTCAGGGTCAATTGTTAGTTCAGATTTTCCACGGGTACTCCAATCCGCATATTCTTTTGTAGCCATTAGGCTTGTGGCATTTGCTGCAATACCCAAAAGAACAGCTACCAACAAAAGCCCTACAGAACTAAAATAATGTTTCAATTTTTCCGTGCGAATAGCATCAACTAAATATACTACTCCTAAAATCAATACTAGAAGCATAAAATAATAGGTCATCTGGTAGTGATTGGCCCTAATTTCCAATGCCATGGAAATAGCGGTAAGAATAAATCCCCAGAGATATTTTTTTCGGAACACCAATACAATTCCACCTAATAGCATGGGAAGATATCCCAATGCATGGGCCTTCGCATTATGCCCTACACCAAGAATAATGATGAGATACGTTGAAAACCCAAAAGCTAAAGCTCCAACAATAGACAACCGGTAATCAACTTTTAAACAACAAAGTAAAAAGTAAAATCCGATAAAATATAAAAATAGATAATCCGCTGGTCTTGGTAAAAACCGAATGAGATTGTCTAACTTTTTCACATAGTCATGAGGATAATAAGCCCCAAGCTGATATGTAGGCATGCCACCAAAAGCACTGTTGGTCCAATAGGGCTCCTCCCCTGTTTTCTTCCTAAAATCATTCTGCTCCTTGGCCATGCCTGTAAACTGAACAATATCTGACTGTTCAATAACCTTGCCTTGAAGCACAGGATTGAAATACGCCAAAGCGGCAATCACAAAAAAAACGGTAACAAAAAAATGTACGAAGAAGGCCTTCAATCCTTTTTGCATAATGGGATTTATCGGGTTGATTTGGCTAAAATAATGAAGTTATCTCGACTTTGGAATTTGTTTTGATCTTAACTTAAGACAGAGCTATAAGTTTAAGAAAATAAACATTGAATAATTTGGCTCAAGACCCACGAAAGTAGAGGCTATTATCAAAAGGAAAAAATGTTCTCGGATAAAAAATATTAATCAATTTCTTCAAAATCAATATAGTCCCCAACTTTATTATTAGAAGAGGTCTTTCTAGAAGGTTTCTTATCAATTATAACATCACCTACCTGGTCATTTTGTCTCTGAGCATTGTTCTGCTGAGCAAAATCACCAAACTTTTCATTGAAGTGCTCTTGTGTCTTACGAGCCGCATACCCAAAAATCTTAGGTGCAAACATCTTTACCAATATCTTAAAAAGGTAATAGATCAATACAATAATTAAGATTGTCTTTAAAAATGCCATACTTTTTTCAAAATGATTATATCAAAAATACGATTCTAACGTTGTAATAACAGTGTAGAAGTGCTAAAATATTATTAAAGTACCCTCTTTGAAGAACCTTACAGAAATGATAGTTGGTATAAACTGCCCAAAAAAGCAGTGGGTAGCAACCATTTTCTTTTGAAAAGAAGCTCTGATAGATATTTAGTGTATATCCATATTCTGCACAAATGAACAATTTGAAACGAATAAGAAAGTAACACCAAAATGAAAAAATATCTTTTATCCTTATTTTTCACCCTCCCATTAATTGGAACCGCTCAATATACAGATGTAATAAATTCTAACCGCCCCGGTTTATCCGTTAGTGCTTATGCGGTGGGTAGAAATGTGTTGCAAGTAGAAGCAGGTCTTCTCTATGAACAACGCGATCACACGCTTTTAGATACCAAAAGCAATATTTGGGGCTCGGATATCTCTTTACGTTATGGTTTACTTTTTGAGCAACTAGAAATAAATTACGAAGGAACCTACGTAAACCAAGATATCACTTATAATAGTTTAGGAACATCTGAGAGTTTTACTGATTTTTCAAGAAATCGTGTGGGACTTAAATTCTTAATTTATGACCGTTACAAGAATCCAGAACGCAATAAGCCTAACCTTTATAGCTGGAAAGCGAATTATGGTTTCAAATTTAAAAATTTAATTCCATCTGTTTCCCTTTATGGTGGTGCTACTTTTAACCTAGGAGAAAATCCATTTTATGTTGGAGACCCAACAGTTTCATACCGCGGAATGGTAGCCACACAAAGCAGATTAACACCTCGTTTTGTTCTTATTACAAATATTGCCTACGACCGCATTACAACAGACTACCCTGAATTAAGCTATCTAATTTCTTTATCCCATGCCTTCCGCAACCCTAAATGGAGTGCTTTTGTAGAAAACCAAGGTATACAAAGTGATCGCTACTCAGATGCTTTGATTCGTGGTGGGGTAGCTCATTTATTGACTGATGACCTACAAGTAGATTTTAATCTTGGGGCTAGTTTTAAAAACACGCCTTCTCGAATTTTTATAACTGTGGGCGGGTCCTACCGTTTTGATTTTCACAAAGATAAGTTGAAAGCTATAGATGAACAAAGCGCTGGCGAAAATGGTGGTCCAATTAAAAAGAACTCCATGAAAAAGAAAGAAAAAGAAGAACGGAAAAACAAGAAAAACGGTAGTGGCGCCGAAGATATTGATCTAGGACCGTCTAAAAAAGAATTGAAAAAACTAAAGAAAGAAGAGCGAAAGAAGAATAAAAATAAAGAACGCGGTAGTGGAGCTATTGATTTTTAACTGATGTTCACTTATTCATTATTAATAAAATTAAGTTTCATAATTTTATTCTAACCCTATTTATCCCTAATATTGACCTTACAAAATGAATTGTATGGTCACCCTAAAAGAAGCGATTTCAAAAGACGAACTCAAAGAGTTCGTTAAATTTCCATTTTCGCTTTATAAAGATTCTGCATACTGGGTACCCCCTTTAATAGCGGATGAGATGGCCACTTTTGATAAAGACCAAAATCCTGCTTTTAAAAATGCAAGCGGTTGGTTCTACCTTGCCTATAAGAACAATAAACTTGTTGGTAGAGTTGTTGCCATTATCAACCACCTAGAGGTCAACGATCAAAACGTAAAGAAGATGCGATTTGGTTGGTTTGATTTTATTGATGACCCTGAAGTATCCGAAACGCTTCTTAATAAAGTTGCTGAAATAGGAGCTACGCACCACTTAGAGTTTATGGAAGGGCCTGTTGGGTTTTCTAATCTTGACAAGGTTGGTGTTCTTACAGATGGTTTTGACCAACCAGGAAGCATGGTAACTTGGTACAACCACGCATATTACATTAATCATTACGAGCGTTTAGGGTTTGTTAAGGAAAAAGGGTACGTTGAAAATAAGTTTCCGGCCAGTAATGCAGACCCTGCTCTATTCACCAAATTAAACGGGTTAGTAAAACGACGCTATGGTCTGCGTGAAATCAATTTTAAAAAAACCAGTGATGTACTGCCGTTAGTGGATCAAATGTTTGATCTCTTTAACCAAACGTATTCTAAACTCTCATCGTTTGTACCGATTACGGATGTTCAAAAGGAATACTTTAAAAAGAAATACATAACATTTATAGATCCAGAATACATTAAGTTCATTGTTGATAAAAACGACAGTTTAATCGCGTTTGCTATAGTAATGCCATCTTTTTCCAGAGCTTTACAAAAAGCAAAAGGGAAGTTGTTCCCATTTGGGTTTCTGCACTTGCTAAAGGCCAAGAAATACAATAAGGATGCAGTATTCTATTTAATCGGTATCCATCCTGATTACCAAAATAAGGGTGTAACAGCTATCATCTTCAACGAGTATTACAAAACATTTAATAAAAGGGGAATTGAAATGTGCTACCGCACCCCTGAACTTGAAGACAATATTGCTATCCGCCAAATGTGGAAGCATTTTGATCCAAAAATATACAAACGGCGTTCTACGTATAAGAAAAGTCTCTAATTAAGGGGTCGCTTTCTCCCTTTCTTTAAAAAATATCAAATCAAAAAAAATGCCTTACGTAAAAGTAAGGCATTTTTAATGGTATAAACAAGTGTATATTACTCACCCATAGCTGCGGCAACAGCTGCCGATAATCTTTTATAAGTTCCATTTTCCAAACGGTCTCTAATAGCGGAAAATGCTTCTAACGTTTCTTCTATATCTTGCATTGTATGTGTGGCTGTAGGAATCATACGGAGTAATATTAATCCTTTTGGTATAACCGGATAAACTACTATAGAACAAAATATGCCGTAATTCTCACGTAAATCTTTTACAAGCGCCATAGCTTCTGGAATGCTTCCGTTAAGATAAACAGGAGTTACACAACTTGTAGTTGTTCCTATATCAAATCCTCTTTCTTTTAGTCCGTTTTGTAAAGCGTTTACGTTCTCCCATAATTTAGCCTTAAGCTCTGGTTGAGTACGTAACATATCCAATCGCTTTAATGCTCCTTTCACATAAACCATAGGTAATGATTTAGCGAACATTTGCGAACGTAAGTTATATTTTAAATAATCAATTATTTCTTGGTCAGCGGCTACAAAAGCACCAATACTCGCCATTGATTTAGCAAAAGTTGCTAAATAAACGTCAATGCCGTCCTGGACACCTTGTTCTTGTCCTGCTCCTCCTCCAGTTTTACCTAAAGTTCCAAAGCCATGCGCATCATCAACCAAGAACCGGAAACTAAACTTCTCCTTTAAAGCTACTATTTCTTTAAGTATACCTTGCTCTCCTCTCATGCCAAAAACACCTTCGGAGATAACCAAAATACCTCCGCCAGTTTGCTCGGCTAATTTCGTAGCTCGCTCTAGGTTCTTTTCTAAACTTTCAACGTTGTTATGAACAAAGGTAAATCGTTTACCCATATGCAGGCGCACACCGTCAATAATACAAGCATGACAATCCACATCATAAACAATAATATCATCTTTAGTTACGAGGGCATCTATAACAGACATAAAACCCTGGTAACCAAAATTCAATAAATAAGCGGCTTCTTTTTCCACAAACGTAGCACATTCTTGTTGCAATTGCTCGTGAAAGTCCGTATGCCCGCTCATCATTCTAGCTCCCATAGGGTATGCCGCACCATATTCTGCAGCAGCTTCGCCGTCTACCTTTTTAATTTCAGGAAGATTGGCTAAACCTAAGTAATCATTAATACTCCAGGTGATTACCTCTTTTCCCTGAAACTTCATTCTATTAGAAATTGGCCCTTCTAACTTAGGAAAAACGAAATATCCTTCTGCCTGTGAAGCCCATTTTCCTAATGGCCCCTTGTTCTCTAAAATTCTGTCAAATAAATCTCGCATTTAGGTGTACTTTGGATTTTAGTGCAAAAGTAAGATTTTAAGAGCAACATTCATAAAATATTATTCCCTAACAAAAAAGCAATGACCTAACGGCCATTGCTTTCCAACTTTTACAAACTTATGTGTTATTCTTTAATGTATTGTACCTTTTGAGTTTCGCTTACATCGTTGGTGTCAAAGAATCCTTGGTCCTCCATCCATTGATCACTGTAAACCTTACTCATATATCTTGAACCGTGATCAGGAAAGATAACAACTACGTTATCTTTTGGCCCGAACTCACCTTCTTCATTTAATTGTTTTAATGCTTGCATTGCCGCTCCACTTGTATAACCTGCAAAAATACCTTCGGTCTTTGCCATTTCACGTGCAGTATGGGCACTCTCAGAATCTGTAACCTTGATAAACTTGTCTATTACATCAAAGTCAGTAGCTCCTGGAATCAAATTTTTACCAAGACCTTCAATTCTATACGGGTAAATTTCATTGGCGTCAAACTCTCTTGTCTCATGGTATTTTTTTAATACCGACCCAAAAGCATCCACACCTATTACTTTAATGTCTGGGTTTTGCTCCTTAAGGTACTTAGCTGTGCCCGAAATAGTACCTCCTGTTCCGCTACATGCTACAAAATGTGTAATCTGTCCACCGGTCTGCTCCCATATTTCCGGACCAGTACTTTGGTAATGGGCATTCATGTTCAACTCATTAAAATACTGGTTGATGTAAATTGATCCATTTGTTTCTTTATGCAGTCTTTTTGCAACTTCATAATAAGAACGAGGATCATCTGCACTTACATGAGCCGGGCATACATATACCGTAGCGCCCATTGTACGCAACATATCAATCTTATCTTTTGATGATTTTGAACTAACGGCCAAAATGCACTTATAACCTTTAATAATACTCACCATAGCAATACTAAAACCTGTATTACCAGAAGTAGTTTCTATAATAGTACTGCCTTCGGTTAAAATACCCTTACGCTCCGCTTCTTCTATAATATGCATGGCAATGCGGTCTTTAGAAGAATGACCTGGATTAAAAGATTCTACCTTGGCAAAAAAGTTACCTGTAAATCCTTCCGTGATTCTGTTTAATTTTACTAGTGGAGTGTTTCCTACGAGTTCTAGGATATTGTTGTATGCCTTAATTTTGTTTTCCATAAAGGATGTCTGGTTTTGGGAACTACTGATAAGCTATAAAGTTTCCAAAATATTCTAGGAGCAAAATTACTATTTTTTTTGAATATGTCATTTTATCATGGGAAATACCTCAAAAAAATGAAGAATTTTGGCCTTAAACGTTACTTTATTAACATTTCGTTAGCATTACACAACATATCTAAGCAAATTCAAAGTCACAAAAGTGTATATTTTTAAGACCAAGTGTCAGATTAAAGATGCAAAATACTATACCTGAATATTAATCTAGTTCAATTTCCCTTCCAAATCTAATAAAAAGGCATGTTCCTTAGCCACTTCTTTGAGTGATTCAAAACGTCCAGAAGCTCCCCCATGACCCGTATCCATATTAATATCCATCATCAATAGATTAGTATTGGTTTTAACTTCTCTTAATTTTGCAACCCACTTGGCTGGCTCAAAATACTGCACTTGCGAATCATGAAGTCCTGTAGTTACCAATAAATTAGGGTAATCCTGCGCAACTACCTGATCGTATGGCGAATATGACAACATATATTCATAGTACGTTTTATCATTAGGGTCTCCCCATTCATCATACTCTCCCGTAGTTAATGGAATAGAATCATCTAACATAGTGGTAACTACATCCACAAAAGGAACAGCTGCAATAACGCCATTATATAATTCTGGGGCCATATTAATTATTGCTCCCATAAGTAGACCGCCTGCAGATCCTCCCATAGCATATAAATGCTCTGAAGAAGTATACCCTTCTTTAATTAAATATTTAGAACAATCTACAAAGTCTGTAAACGTGTTCCTTTTTTTCAATAATTTTCCAGTTTCATACCAAGGTCTGCCTAGGTATTCCCCTCCTCTAATATGTGTTATTACATACACGAATCCTCTATCTAACAAACCTAAGCGGACTGTAGAAAAATAAGGGTCTATTGTATGTCCATAAGATCCATAGGCATATTGTAATACCGGTGTGTTTTTATCTAACGGAGTATTCTTATGATAAACTATAGACATGGGTACTTTTACGCCATCACGAGCAGTAGCCCAAACACGTTTTTCTTTGTAATTTGCTTTATCAAAATTACCACCTAGTACTTCCTGTTCTTTTTTTACTTCTTTTTCTTTTGTTCTCATATTGAAATCAATAATTGAACTTGGTGTGGTCATGGAATTATATCCATACCGAAGAATTTCAGTGTCAAAATCAGGATTACGACTTACACCTGCGGTATACGTCTCACTTTCAAAAGGCAGGTAATAGGCATTAGTACCGTCCCACCTATTAATTTGCACTCGGTTTAAACCGTTTGTTCGTTCAGATATTACGTAGTAATCTTTAAAAATATCAATATCCTCCAAAAGAACCTCTTGTCTATGAGGTATAAATTCCTGCCAGTTTGCGGAAGAAGTCTTATTTTCTTCAGTTTTCATTAACTTAAAGTTGGTAGCACCATCTTTATTAGTTAGTATATAAAAATGGTCTCCATAATGAGAAATACCATACTCTACGCCACGCTCTCGATGAGAAAACATTTTTAATTCACCATCCGGATTATCTGACCGTAAAATTTGATATTCCGAAGTAAGCGTACTATAAGAACCTACAATAATGTATTTCTTAGATTTTGATTTATAAACATACGTTCCAAACGTATCATCCTTTTCTTGAAAAACCAAAGTATCATTATCTGCCGAAGTACCAAACTTATGTTTTAGAATCTGATCTGCACGTAAAGTAACTGCATCCTTTTTAGTATAAAACAGAGTTTTATTATCATCTGCCCAAACAGAACCTCCTGTAGTATTTTCTATTTTATCATCATACACCTCACCGGTTTCAAGGTTTTTAATACTGATGGTGTATTGACGTCTTGAAACAGTATCAACCCCAAATGCGGCATATTTATTATTTGGACTAATAGCTATTCCTCCAATACTAAAATATTCATGGTCTTTGGCCATTTCATTGCCATCAAACATAATTTCCTCAGGAGCCTCTAAACTCTCTTTCCTTCTAGCATAAATAGGATATTCTTTACCTATTTCATATCTAGTTATGTACCAATACCCATTCTGTTTATAAGGTACAGACGTATCGTCCTCTTTTATTCTGGACTTCATCTCGTCAAAAAGTAATTCTTGATATTCTTTGGTATGTGCCGTTAAAGTTTCATAATACTCTTTCTCTGCTTCCAGGTGTGATATCACTTCTGGATTCTCTTTATCATTCAACCAATAATAATTATCCACCCTAACATCACCATGCTTTTCTAAATTGTGCGGAATCTTTTTGGCTATTGGTGCTTTTACTTCACTCATATTCTTTTCTTGACTTTGAACTAGGGGCACAAATGTAAGGCATAACCCAAGAAGGATTTTCTTTTTTTTAGAGAGACTCATAGTTAGTGGTTTTTCCTACACAATTTAGTAATTTTGCAAACTAATTTATTTATTAAAAACAAAACTATGTTTGGAGACATGATGGGTATGATGGGAAAACTTAAAGAAACCCAGCAAAAAGTAGAGGCCACAAAGAAACGCTTGGATACGGTAACACTAGAAGAATCTTCTTCTGAAGACCTGGTTAAGGTAGTTATTACAGCAAATAGAGAAGTAAAACAGATTCATATTGATAATTCTTTGCTTGAGGATAAGGACCAATTAGAAGATTTTTTAATTCTAACCATGAATAAGGCTATTGCAAAAGCAACTCAGGTAAACGAAACAGAACTTGCTGCTGTTGCCAAGGAAGGAATGCCCAATATTCCTGGTATGGACTCGTTATTTAAATAATGGCAAGCTATTTGCTTCTAAATTATCTAAATATATCAAAAATGAAACTATTACTTTTTCTCTTATTGCCTTTTTGTTTAATTGGCCAAGCTAATGTATCTACTAGTGTAGAATGGCTACAAGATTATGAAGAGGCTGTTAAAATATCAAAAAAAGAGAGCAAGAATGTCTTGGTTTATTTTACAGGAAGCGATTGGTGCCCTCCTTGTAAAATGCTAAAACGTGACCTTTTTGATACTGATGAGTTTTTAGAATTATCTAAAAGCTATGTTTTACTTTATATAGATATACCTAGAAACAGAGATTTATTGAGTGAGACGCAATGGAACCATAATCAGGATCTTTTAAAAAAACTCAACAAGAAGGGCGTTTTCCCTATGTTGACCGTTTTAAACGAAAAAGGAAAAATGCTTGACGAATATTCGGGTTACGGCATGACCGGAGAAATTAGTTATCATTTGAAATTTCTAAAGAAAAATAAGTAATAAAAAAGGGCCTTTTAAAGGCCCTTTTTTTTGTGTGTTATTTAAGATAGATTAGTTATTAATTAATCTAAACTCTGTTCTTCTGTTTACCGCATGTTCTCTTGAAGTACAAGAAACACCGTCTTTACATCTGTTTTTAAGCTTAGTTTCACCGTAACCATTAGCTACTAAAAGACTAGAGTTAATACCCTTTGAAATTAGATATTGAGCTACAGATTTTGCTCTTCTCTCAGATAAATCTTGATTAGAAGTAGCACTACCTTGCGCATCTGTATGAGAAGCCAACTCTACCTTAGCACCTGGGTTTTGCGCTAAAACAGGTAACAAACGTGTATCTATAATACTTTTAGCCTGGGCAGTTAAAGTAGCACTACCAGAATTCCAGTTTATAGGAAGCGCTTGGTAGGTAACCAGTTCACACTCCACTTCTTTCCAAGTAGTTAAACCACCTTTTTCTTTTAGCACTTCCTTTGTATAAGATTTTGTAACTGGCGCTACCATTTCTTCTACGGTGTAAGCATCCTTATCTAATACTGTTCTGATAATTTCATCATAAACCGCTGGAACAACTTCTTCTACCACTTTAGCTGGAGAAACGAGTATCCTTTTGGTATATGTAGCGCTTTTTTCAGGAATTGCAGTTTTACTTGTGCTAGCATTATTAGCAAGTGTAGATGTTTCAATTGTTTGAAACTCTGCTGGGTATCCTTTATAACACCAATACCTACAATCATCAGGGTTTCCTGAATCACAATCCGGTGCAGAGGCACCCAACTCCCATTGAGCGTAGGCAGGTTTCACCTCTATGGTCTGCGACGCACTACCAAAACTAGCAGGACTAATACTTAGAGAATTTCCTCCTTCTTTAGACACATAAGTGACCTTTTCAGAACCCCATTCCTCAGGAATAATACGGAGCTTTTTACTCTCTTCTTTTACCAAAACACGCTCTGTAACGGTTTTGTAGGTTGCAGGTACAGTTTTTAAAACTTTGTAGCCAGGTTTTACCGTAATAGTTACGGTTTCGTTTACGTAAACGTCAGGAGTTGTACATCGTACATAACACTTTCCTGGTTCGGGGTTCTCAGGTAGGTCTTGTGCCATACCAAATGATGCCGTAAGCACGGCCAAAGAAAAAAGAATCTTTTTCATAATACAGTTAATGTTTAATGTTATTTATAGTTGCATTAAAGTTAGCCATTTAATATTTTTTTAACAAGTAGATTCCTGTTAAGTATAAAAAACATCGATGAAATGCACCTTTTCATAGCAAAAACGGCTAAAAAACAGCACTAGCATAGAATAGCTTACTAAGAATGTGAAATGGCCTCTAACTTCTGTAGAATAGTAATGCGCTCTAATTACCCAATAAGTTATCTGAATTAAAAACCCATGCCTATAAATTATACATCTAATTTTGTATCTTTTACCTAAAAAACTAAAGTGATAGAAATAGTTAACTTATCTAATTCCAATTTTCAGTTTCATATTAAATCCAAAAGTGGTTCCACACTACTTGAAAGTAAAGAGTATAGTGCCAAGGCCGATTTAGAGACTGCGGTTTTAAACCTTGATAACCTTCAAATACACAGAAGTAATTTTGAACGCAAAACCAATCACGAAGGAAAGTTTCTCTTCAATTTTAAAGACAATAATGGTTATTTAATAGGTACAAGTCAACTTTATGATTCTGAAGCCGGAATGGAAAACGGTATTAAAAATTTGCACAATCGTCTAACCGAAGGGAAAGAATCATAAACCTTTAAGTATTTTTATAAACCTATTGTGCATGTCAGAAGTATAATCCAAATGGGTGACTATCCGTAATTTTCCTTGTCCCATACCTATAATGTGTACATCTTTTTCTTTTAATTTTTCTACAAAGATAGCACCGCTCATAACGCGTTCATCTATTTCAAAAATGATGATATTGGTCTCTATACATTCTACATTTCTAATGTAGGTTAGACTTTGTAATACCTCCCCTATTTCACGAGCTTTTTGATGATCAACGGCCAACCTTTCTATATGATGGTCTAGTGCGTAAATACCTGCTGCTGCAAGAAAACCAGCTTGACGCATTCCTCCCCCAAATATCTTACGGATACGAAGCGCTTTATGTATCATTTCTTCGGACCCTACTAAAACAGAACCTACAGGGCCACCTAAACCTTTGCTCAAGCATACGCTAATTGTATCAAACAATTTTCCATAAATTAGCGGGTTTTCTTGTTTTGCCACCATTGCATTCCATAAACGGGCCCCATCTAGATGATACGCTAAATTATGTTTTTCACAGACTGCTTTAATTTGCTTTAGTTCCTCCATATCCCAACAGGCACCACCACCTTTATTGGTCGTGTTTTCTACACAAACCAATGAAGTTAACGGGCTATGATAAAAATCCGGCGGATTAATTGCCTCTTCGACCTGTGTTGCCGTCATCATTCCCCTGTCTCCATCTATCAATTTACAGGACACTCCACTGTTAAAACTGACGCCTCCACCTTCATAATTATAAACGTGTGCATATTTATCACATATAAGTTGATCTCCAGGCTGCGTATGCAGCTTTATTCCTGTTTGATTGGCCATCGTTCCCGAAGGAAAAAACAAAGCAGCCTCTTTACCGAACATTTTAGCAACTTTCTCTTCAAGAGCATTTACAGTTGGGTCAGCTTTAAAAATGTCATCGCCCACCTGAGCACTCATCATGGCGTCTAACATGGCTGGAGTAGGTTTTGTGACCGTATCACTAATAAGATTAATATGCATGCGTGTTTTTTTAATAATTGAAAGTAAAAAAAACCAAATCCAAATGAATTTTTGACCAGTTTACAAATAGTCACTCAAAAGTAGCCAAATATGCCAAAAAGAGAGTCTTTTAACCTTTTTTCGTACAAAATATGGTAAAAAAGTCCCGCTATTTTTATTTATACGGCAAATTTCTATTTTGATTATTATGTAATTCTTCCATCTAAAAACCTTGAAAACTAATACCTTAAGTACAAACAAATGTACTATGGTAAACCTCGAGAATCAGATCTTTTCATCTTACGAAAGGAACCCCGTTTTATTTGACGAAATCTTCAACAAACAAGGAGATGTCAAAGAAGTATATTCTAAACTGTTTAATCTCTATGGAGAGCATTCCATTAATGATTATGTAAACCTTAATGAAAAGGCTAAATCATCATTTTTTAATCAAGGAATCACTTTTCAAGTGTATGACAAAAAGAAAACGAAAGAGAAAATTTTTCCTTTTGACCTTTTTCCAAGAATTATTCCGCCAGAAGAATGGAAAATTATTGAAGCGGGTTCTATACAGCGTAGTAAAGCATTGAATTTGTTTTTATGGGACATATATCATGACAAGAAAATAATAAGGCAAGGAATAGTTCCTATGGACCTCATAAGTTCCTCTGCCAATTATTTAGACCAAATGGTTAACGTAAATCCTCCAGGAGGCATATACAATCACATTTCAGGTACTGATGTCATTAAACATAGTGACGGACAGTATTATGTACTGGAAGACAATATTAGATGCCCAAGTGGTGTAAGCTATGTTATATGTAATCGTACAGCATTAAAAAGAGCGCTTTTTGGTGTTTTTAATCATTATAAAACATTTTCTGTTACCAATTACGCGGAGAACCTATTAGATCTATTAGAAACCGTTAAACCTAAAGGAGTAGATACACCTAATGTTGTTGTGATTACTCCCGGCATGTTCAACTCCGCCTTCTACGAACATTCCTATTTAGCAAAGACCATGGGTGTAGAACTGGTTGAAGGAAGAGACCTTTTTGTTGAAAATGATTTTGTTTATATGAAAACCATTAAGGGTCCTCAAAGGGTAGATGTTATATATAGACGAATTGATGATGCCTTCATAGATCCTCTAGAATTTAAGCCAGACTCATCAATAGGTGTGCCCGGACTTTTTGCAGCGTACAAAAAAGGGAATGTAACCCTAGCCAATGCTCCTGGCACCGGTGTTGCAGATGACAAGGCTATCTATACGTATATGCCAGAAATCATTAAATACTATTTAAATGAAGAGCCTATTTTAAATAACGTACATACCTATCACTGTAGTAGACCTAAAGAATTAAAATATGTGCTGAGCCATATACAAGAATTAGTAATTAAACCTGTAGATGAAGCGGGAGGTTATGGTATATCTATAGGGAACAGGTTAAGCAAAAAGGAAATTGAAGTAATAAAGGCTCAGATACTTCTAGATCCAAGAAAATATGTAGCCCAGCCTATAATGTCTCTTTCAGTTCATCCTACCTATATTGATAAAAGTGAATCTTTTGAACAGCGCCATGTAGATTTACGAACCTTTACTGTTCTTGGCAAAGACAAAGAGTTTGTTCTAAAGGGAGGACTAACACGTGTAGCCCTAAAAAGAGGGAATTTAATTGTGAATTCATCACAAGGAGGTGGGTCTAAGGATACTTGGGTTTTAAAGACTTAATAAAAATCCCGTACGTAAGACACATTATTTAAAGAGAACACTAATACTTAAAAAATGCCTATGTTAGCACGAGTTGCCAATAATCTTTTTTGGATGGGACGTTACATTGAACGCTCAGAACATATTGCCAGATATCTACGCGTAAATTATTTTTCATCGCTGGATGCTCCTAATCAGATTTCTCAATCCAGACAATTTGTACTTCGCTCAATGTTAACCATGGTTGGTGACCCTGTAGATGATGATTCCATAGAGTTAAATGAGCAAGAGGTATTATATAAAATTGGACTAGACCCTAATTACCAATCATCAATTTTAAATAACGTTAGAAATTCTCGAGAGAATGCCAATAGTGCCCGAGATTTAATCTCTACGGAATTATACGAATCTCTAAATAAGTTCTATCACTTTATATCTAACTATGATGTGAATGTGTACACAAAAAATGGACTCAATGACTTTACGCTTAACGTTACCGAAATGTCCTCTATCCTCAGGGGCAAGGTAAGAAGTACCCTCATGCACGATGAAATATATGCTATAATCATGATGGGGGCTAACATTGAAAGAGCCACGCAAATTATACGCATCATCAATTCAAAACATAATGATGCGTTAAAAGCACAGGGTAGTTATGGTGACAAATTTAAAAATAGCTTTGAGTGGACCACGCTGTTAAAATGTACGGAGTCTTATGATATGATGCGTAGATTTTATAAAAAAACACCCAACAGCATATCTACTTTAGAGTTTTTGATTCTAAACCCTGATTGTCCAAGGTCTATTATGAACAGTCTCAACCAAGTGTGTAAACATATAAAGATATTGAGTCCAAATAAAAAAAACGACCGAGATTCTACGGCTTTTGTAGTAGGTAAAGTCCGGGCAGAATACGAGTTTAAATGTATTGTGCAAATAGAAAACGATATTCAATCTGTCATCAATGAAACATTGAATAGCCTTTACGAGATAAGCGAAAAAATGGAAAAAGAGTTTTTTAGCTATTAGAAATAATTTATAATAATGAGACCAATGCCTAACCAGTTTACACATCTATCATGTCTTTAGAATACGCTATTACCTATAAAGCAGAAAACACTTATGAAGAGTGGGTTCACGAAGCCTATTGGCAATTTATGGTCGTTCCCGAAGAAAACGAGTCACAACAATTCATAGGGGTTGATTTCAGCAACTCTATAAGTGCTAAAAATGAATTTTCAATTAATGGATACGGTTTTAAAACCATACGGGTACACCCAAAAGACAAGTTCAAAGAGATTGCTTTTGAAGCTAGTTTTAAACTCATAAAAAAAGAAATCAATCCTTTTGACTTTAAGCCAGATGCGGACATATCAAAATCATATAGAAAAATACAAGAACTAGATTTCAAAATAGATTTTGAAGCATTCCTAAAAAAAACACACTATACTTTTATTCCTGAAGAACAAACGGTACTGTTTGAATTTGATCAAGAAAAATCGGTTTTCGATAACCTTCTTGCCTTAAACAAGTACACCTATAATTTTATTCATTTTAATGCGGAAGCTACGGATGTTCACACCACATTGTCAGAGTTGTTGAAAATCAGGCAAGGTGTATGCCAAGATTTCACACACCTTTTTTGCGCATTAGCTAGAGCTAATGGTATACCAACCAGATATGTCTCTGGCTATTTGCATCAAGGAAACGGTTACTTTGGAGATTCGCAAATGCATGCATGGGCCGAAGTCTACGTGCCTTTTATAGGCTGGATGGGATTAGACCCAACAAATGATATTTTAGCGGGCACCAATCATATAAAAGTTGCTCATGGAAAAGATTATAGTGACTGCTCTCCATTAAAAGGTGTAGTTTATACGGCTGGTAAAAACGAAACCGTTCATTCTGTACAAGTTAGCAGCCAAAACCAACAATAGGTATATAATAATAACCTATACCACCATACAAACATTCAACTATTTACTACAGAATAGATAAAAAAGAGTAGTATTTTTGTTTGAAAATAGAATACAATGACAATTACTACGGACCTATTTAAAGGTCTTCAAGATCGCCTTGGTGCGTTAAGGAGGTATCTTTGACGTTGATGCGAAACGTATTGAAATAGAGAACGAACAGGAGAAAACTTTAGCTCCTGATTTCTGGGATAATCCACAGGAAGCCCAGGCTCATATGAAATTCATACAGTCTAAAAAACAGTGGGTAGATGACTATAATGCTGCCAAAACACTAGTTGATGATTTAGAAATCTTAATGGAGTTTCTACAGGAAGGAGAAGTAAACGAAACAGAAGTAACCGCTCAATATGAAAAAGCTATTGATCAGTTAGAGAAGTTAGAGTTTAAGAATATGCTTTCTGAAGAAGGAGATGAATTGCCAGCCGTATTACAAATTACAGCTGGTGCCGGTGGAACCGAAAGTTGTGATTGGGCATCCATGCTTATGCGAATGTATATGATGTGGGCCGAGAAGAACAAATACAAGGTAAAAGAACTAAACTATCAAGAAGGAGATGTTGCAGGTATTAAAACCGTAACGTTGGAGATAGATGGCGATTTTGCTTTTGGATGGTTAAAAGGTGAAAACGGTGTTCATAGGTTGGTACGCATATCACCGTTTGATAGCAATGCCAAGCGCCACACTTCATTTGCTTCAGTATACGTGTATCCACTTGTTGATGATAGTATTGAAGTTGATGTGAATCCGGCAGACATAACTATTACCACAGCGCGCTCTAGCGGTGCGGGTGGTCAAAATGTGAATAAAGTAGAGACCAAAGTGCAATTGGTTCATCACCCTACAGGCATTCAAATTTCTTGTTCGGATTCTAGAAGTCAGCATGACAATAGGGCTACGGCCATGAAAATGCTGAAATCCCAATTGTACGAAATTGAATTGCGCAAGAAGATGGAAGCTCGCCAAGAAATTGAATCCTCAAAGATGAAAATTGAATGGGGCTCTCAAATCCGTAATTATGTAATGCACCCATATAAATTGATAAAAGATGTACGTACTGCTCAAGAAACAGGTAACGTAGACGCTGTAATGGATGGGGATATTGATGCTTTCCTCAAAGCTTATCTTATGATGATGGGGCAAAAAGAAGAAGATTAGCAAATTATAACGACTATTATAGTATTCAAGAATGTTTATCAATAATTAGCATATAAAATGATTAAAATATATCACAACCCAAGATGTCAAAAATCTCGAGAGGGATTGAAGGTTTTAGAAAATTCAGGTAAGGAATTTGAAGTTGTAAAATACCTAGAAGAAGTACCTACCAAAGAAGAACTGCGTAAGGTTTTGGACTGTTTAGCAATAACTCCTGAAATGCTAGTGCGAAAAAACGAAGCCGTGTGGAAAGAAAACTACAGAGGTAAATTACTATCTCATGAAGAAATTCTTGACGCCATGATTCTTTACCCTAAATTGATAGAAAGACCTATTGTAATAAATGGAGGGAAAGCTGTAATTGGCAGACCTGCTAATTTAGTTGAGGATATTCTTTAGGAATACTAGTAAACGGTTACGAGGCAAGCCTAGAAGCATTTAATCTCGATTATCGAGTAAATCTTCAGAATCAAAAAACAAGAAGGTATCTCATTGGTTTTAAATGGGGTGCCTTCTTTATTTTTAGTCTATATTTCTCTTTAATAATTTGGTACATTTGTTGCTTATAAGCTTTTAACAAAGCTTTAACCAAGTTGGATTAAACCATTCTATAAAAACATAATCTTATTAATTGATATCGTCATGAAAAACAATATCCCATACGTTATTTTATTTTTTGTTCTATTGTTCTCAAGTCCTGAACTTATTGCCCAATACGGCTACGGAGGTGGTGGTTATGGCTACGGAGGACAAGGTTATGGTGGCGGCTACGGAAGACAACGGAGCGCTATACCACAGGTACAAGAAACGCCAAAAGAGCCAGAACCAAAGACAGCGGAGCAAATTGTTGATGGTGAAATGCCAGGTATTTCTGAAGCCTTGGAGCTAAATGAGTTTGAGACGGCCGTAATGAGCTCGGTATTAAAGAAGTATTTGCAGAAACGAATTGAAATGCAGATTCTTCAACTTACTCCTGAGCAAATGCGCGAAGGAATGGAAAAAATTACAAAAGCTCAAGACGAAGAGTTAAAAGCAGGATTACCTATTGAGAAGTATGATGCCTTTGTGGCCATGCAAAAGAAAGGGCTACAAAAGACGAAAAAAGAAAAAAAGCGAGAGAAAAAACGAAAGAAGAAAAAATCTAAAGATTGATATGAAAAAACCGTTCTTGATTACCCTGTTACTGTTATCGATAAATACTTTCGCACAACGGCCGCAGAGGCCCCAGAATCAAGAACAAGAACCCATTAAAATAACCGGAAAAGTTCTGGATAAAGATGATGGGCAACCCTTAGAATACGCTACTCTAGTACTTCACAGTGTAAAAAATCCCGAAAAGGTAACCGGTGGTATTACCAATATTGATGGGGTATTTGAAGTAGAAGCAGCTCCAGGAGAATACAACGTAAGTATAGAGTACATCTCGTACAAAACGTACAAATTACCCAAACAACAGCTCAACAAGTCAATAGATTTAGGAACAATAAAACTTGCACTAGATGTAGCACAATTAGAGGGTGTTGAAGTTGTTGGAGAAAAAACTACAGTTGAGGTTAGGCTCGATAAAAAAATATACAACATTGGTAAAGACCTTACTACAAGTGGTGCTACCATTAGCGATGCACTAAACAATGTTCCTTCCGTAAATGTAGATGTTGAAGGAGGCATTAGCCTTAGGGGCAATGAAAACGTTAGAATTTTAATTAACGGAAAACCTTCCGCCCTAGCCGGTTTTGGCTCTACAGATGCGCTACAAGAACTACCTGCGGACGCTATTGAAAAGGTTGAAGTAATTACCAGCCCATCTGCACGTTATGATGCCGAAGGTACAGCAGGTATTTTGAACATCGTTTTAAAACGAGAGAAGACTCTAGGTTTTAACGGTTCCGTAAACGTTAATATAGGATACCCTAGTAGAAGTGGAATATCAGTAAATGCCAATCTACGAACAGACAACTTTAATATATTCAATACCCTGGGTTACCGCTACAGCAATTCACCCGGACATGCTTTTTACAACAATACATATATTGATGTAGATGGAAATCAAGTATACGATCAAATTAATGAAGAGCGCGATTATACAAGGTCAGGCAAAGGCCTGAATAACAACTTTGGAGTGGAATATTTTATTAATAAAAAATCATCCATCACTGGTAGTTTTTTCTTGCGTTTTCAAGATGGTGACGATCTTACTGAAAACTATAGCAACTACTTTAAAGACGGACTACTTTCCAGGCAAAGTTTCAGAGAAGAAATTGAATTGGAAGATGAGGAGAACTATCAATTCTCTCTAAACTACATGAACAATATTGATGATGACGGACAAAAATTGACAGCAGACCTTCAATACTCCAATGGAGACGAGGTGGAAACTTCAACTATTGATGATAACAATACTTTCCCTAATTCAAGTTTAAATACACTAGAAAGTGTTTATCAAAACGAAATTGAAGATGAATATTTAATCCAGGCAGATTACGTATTACCATTAGGTGACGCCCAGTTTGAGGCAGGTTATAGAGGCACGTTCGAAAGGGAGATTACTGATTACAAACTTGATTCGTTAAATCGTAATACAGGATTATTCGTTACCAACGAAGACTTGACCAATAAATTTGAATATCACGAAAATGTGAATGCGCTATACACCCAGTATGGTAACAAATTTGGTAAATTCTCTTTTCTTGCGGGGTTACGTTTAGAAAATACTCAATTAAAAGGAGAGGTTACTTCTGAGTATGACACCAGTTCAATTGAAGAAGCACTAGGGCAAGATGTTGACCTTAATTTTGATAAAAATTATTTGGGCCTCTTCCCTACTCTGAACTTTATCTTTGAAATAGGCGAAATGGAGAACATATCCCTAGGCTATAACCGCCGTATAAACCGGCCTAGAGGACGTTTTATAAACCCATTCCCTTCTCGATCTAGTAGAGCAAACATATTTCAGGGAAATCCTGATCTGGATCCAGCTTATTCCAATTCGTTTGACTTGGGATACCTAAAACGATGGGATAAGCTTACGCTTACCTCTTCTGTGTATTATAAACGTGAGACCAACTCGTTTGAATACATTCAGCAAGCTACAGGGCAAATAACGACGGATAGCGTGCGAATTATACGATCCATACCTATTAACCTTTCCTCTAATGAGAGAATTGGAGCAGAAGCAGGTATTCTTTATAATCCAAAAAAATGGTTGCGAATTAATAGTAGTGTAAACTTCTTTCAATTTTCGAGTGATGGAGAATTTGATGGTGTTGATTATGGAACGGACAATACAAGCTGGTTTGCCCGTTTTGGATCAAAAGTAAGCTTGCCAAAGAAGATTGAATGGCAAACGAATGCCTTTTATATGGGCCCTCGCCAAAATGCTCAGACAAAAACTGATGGAATGCTTTCCATTAATTTAGCATTCAGTAAAGATATCATGAATGATAAGGGTACGGTTTCATTTAATGTGAGTGACCTTCTCAATTCAAGAAAACGACAGTCGTATACTGTTTCAGACGATTTCATCTCTGAAAGCGAATTTCAATATAGACCTAGGTCAATTACCTTATCATTTCGGTACAGAATAAACCAAGCTAAAGAACGAGAGCGCAAAGGCAGAGGTGACGATAATGGCGGTGGAGATGATGAAATGGAAGGATAAAGAAACTAATTAGTAAAAATCCCTGTCAGGTTTTTATCTCTACAGGTTTTTTCATTCATTAATAGGCATAAAAAAGCAGGAAAACGACAAATCGTTTTCCTGCTTTTTTAATATGTAGAAGCGTTATACGCTACGTTTTGCTTTCTTCTTATCTCTCCACTCTTTATAAAGTTCCAAGATGTTGCCACCTAACCAATAAGGTACTACAAAGGTTAATAAGAAAATCATTAACCAAAAACCAATAGTTAAAATGGTCAAAAATGCTAAAAATCCAAGATACTGATCAAATTCCATGTGCTCAATTTTGCTATACAAAGATACTTTAGAAAGAATGAAAATTGCAAATTGAAATCAAAAAAAATAGCATAACTTAAAAAATCCAAATTTTTGAGGCCTCAAAGAGGAAATAAAATGGTGAAATAGTACCTTTGTTAACTAATGTAATACTACCAATAATGAGCTTTAGAATCGAAAAAGATACAATGGGCCAAGTAGAGGTTCCTAGTGATAAATATTGGGGCGCCCAAACTGAGCGTTCTAGAAACAACTTTAAAATAGGTCCTTCAGGATCCATGCCTTTAGATGTAGTGTATGGCTTTGCTTATTTGAAGAAAGCTGCCGCGTATGCCAATCATGAATTAGGTGTTCTCGCGGAGGAAAAAAGAGACCTTATTGCCCAAGTGTGCGATGAAATTTTAGATAGCAAGCATGACGATCAATTTCCGTTGGTTATTTGGCAGACTGGATCCGGTACGCAAAGTAACATGAACGTTAACGAAGTTATAGCGAACCGTGCACACGAAATAGCGGGCAAAAAAATAGGCGAAGGTGAAAAAACAATTCAGCCCAACGATGATGTGAATAAATCACAATCTTCCAACGACACCTTCCCTACAGGAATGCATATAGCTGCCTATAAAAAAATAGTACAGAATACGATACCAGGCGTAACTCAATTGCGAGATACTCTAAATAAAAAATCGAAAGATTTTGCCCAAGTAGTTAAAATTGGCAGAACTCATCTTATGGATGCGACTCCCCTAACTTTGGGCCAAGAGTTTTCTGGCTATGTCTCTCAGTTAGACCATGGCTTAAAAGCCTTGAATAACACCTTAGACCACTTAAGTGAATTAGCTTTGGGAGGAACTGCAGTGGGAACAGGTTTGAATACGCCAAGCGGCTATGATGTTCTTGTGGCAAAATATATTGCTGAATTTACCGGTCTTCCTTTTCGTACAGCAGAAAACAAGTTTGAGGCATTAGCAGCGCATGATGCTATCGTGGAAAGCCATGGTGCCCTTAAGCAATTGGCTGTTTCTCTAAACAAAATAGCGAATGACGTTCGTATGATGGCTTCTGGACCTAGATCAGGTATCGGTGAAATTATTATCCCTGCAAACGAGCCGGGTAGTTCTATAATGCCTGGTAAGGTTAACCCAACTCAATGTGAAGCAATGACAATGGTTTGTGCCCAAGTAATGGGTAATGACGTTGCTGTTTCTGTTGGTGGCACGCAAGGACATTATGAATTGAACGTGTTTAAGCCTATGATGGCTGCTAACATCCTTCAATCTGCAGAATTGCTTGGTGATGCCTGTGTAAGCTTTGATGTGAACTGTGCCGCCGGAATTGAGCCTAATCACGAAGTTATTAAAGAGCTTTTGAACAACTCTTTAATGCTGGTTACAGCCTTGAATACTAAAATAGGATATTACAAAGCTGCTGAAATTGCTAATACAGCACATAAAAACGGAACCACGTTAAAAGTGGAAGCTGTCAATCTAGGCTATGTTACTGCAGAAGATTATGACGAATGGGTAAAACCAGAAGAAATGGTAGGAAGTCTAAAGTAGATAAATGATAAAAACCAGGAATAAAAAAGGGGCAATCTTACGATTGCCCCTTTCCATTTATATGTAATGGATAGTGTGTTTACTATTTTAAAGTGAACTTAGAAGTTCCCAATAATTTCAGCCTATCATCATAAACATTTACCATGTAATTTCCTTCTTTGAAATCTCCTGCAGGTTTGCTAATATAATCACAAACATCTAACGATTTATTTTCATAGTAGAAACCAGTTCCTTTACTGTAGGTTACGGAAGCACCAGAATCATTAGTCTTAGAATAGCTTTCTCCCAAAACATTACCTTGTGGATCAAGAACTTCAATAAAGAACTCTCTATCTCCTGCTTGAGCAATTACGTTATCTGCAACAGTAAAACAGATTTTAAATTTATCACTTCTCTTAGCTCTAGAAGTAGAAACTAATTTTCCACTGCTACGTTCTTTAACCGCGTCTACACTAAACTTAGACAAATTAAGAGCTGAACCTTTTTCAACTACATCTGCCAATTGTGTGTTCTGTACAACCAAAGAATCATTAAAAACAGTTTGTTTCTCTAACTCCGTATAGGTGCTATCTCTTTGCATTGCAATAAAGGTGTTAGATTTGGTAAGCGAATCAACTTGCTTCAATAATTGTGCTCTTTCTTCCTTTAAAACACCAACTTGTCTTCTGTATCTAGAAAGAGAAGAAATATCACCCTTCATACTTTTTACAGAATCAATATATTTTGCAATATTATCTCTTGCGGAAACCAACTCTTCATTAGTAGCGTTACTTTCTAAGATAGCTTTATCATATTCAGACTTCAAGCTATTTAAATCCTCAACTACTAATTGCTTCTCTTGCGTAAGTGCAGTTTCGTTTTTCTTTTTTTCTTGGTATAGACTAACAGTGTAAATTATGGTACCCAAAAGTACCACACCTAACAATCCTGCCAGCACTTTTAATCCATTGTTGTTTTTTGTTTCAGTCATAATGTTAATATTAATTACTAATAAAAATTATTGGTTTGTATCGCTTTATATACGGTAAGATTTTCTTTTTAGATTTTTTGATGTAAAAAAATCAAATAATAAGTCAAACAAAAGTTTACGATATGGTAACTTTAAACATCAGTATGAAATTAACTGAATCTTATGTCCATTAAAATTATACCTTTTAAACCTACTCATGCTCCCATTTTTAAAGAGCTAAACCATAAATGGATAGAACAATACTTTTCGGTTGAACCAATGGATATTTACCTCCTAGAAAATTGTAAAGAACATATCATTGATAAGGGAGGATATATCTTTTTTGCGAAAAAAGAAGATACCATAACAGGGTGTTTCGCTCTTTTACCTGTAAACAACACTACTTTTGAATTAGGGAAAATGGCTGTTTCATCAGAATTTCAAGGACTTAAAATTGGTCAGAAGATGTTATCCTTTGCTATAGAATTTGCCAAAGAAAAAGCTTTGGAAACACTTATTCTATACTCTAGTACAAAATTAGATAATGCTCTACACATTTATAAGAAATTCGGTTTTAAGGAGGTTCCCATTGAAAAACATGTAGAATACGCACGAAGTGACATAAAAATGCAATTAACCCTATAACAAGAATATTATGAAAAACCTTTTATTAGTACTGATGAGCTCTAGCATTCTTTTTATTGGATGTAAAGAGAATAAAAAAGAGAAAACACATGAAGCAAATGATAAAACAGTAGCTGCATCAATGGAAAAGACAAAAAATTCCGAAGCAAAAATAACTCCGATTGAACATGCAACTGCCATTTTAGAATGGAACAATATTACCATTTACATCGACCCCGTTGGAGGAGCCGAAGCTTTTAAAGGGTATAAATCTCCGGACTTAATATTAATCACCGATATTCATGGTGACCATTTAAACGTTGAGACCATAGAGGCCTTGGGAACTGATAAAGCTAAAATAATAGTTCCACAAGCAGTAGCAGATAAATTACCGAAAGTTTTCACGCCACAGATCGATGTTTTAAATAATAGAGAGAGTAAAGAGCGTTATGGAATTACTGTTGAGGCCGTACCTATGTATAACTTAAGGGAGGAAGCTTTAAAATTCCACGAAAAAGGACGTGGTAACGGTTATATATTAAATATTGATGGTCAACGTATCTATTTTTCAGGTGATACTGAAGATATACCAGAAATGAGAGCTTTAAAAAATATAGATAAAGCATTTATATGTATGAATCTCCCCTACACCATGACACCTGAAAGTGCTGCGGCCGGGGTATTAGCTTTTAAGCCAAAACAAGTGTATCCATACCATTACAGAGGCAAACCAGATGTTAGCGATGTTTCTAAATTCAAAGAATTAGTAAATGCAGGTGACCCTGAAATTGAAGTCGTTCAATTAGATTGGTACCCAAATGACGATTATTAAAAAATAGAGTCCATAAAAAAAGCTCCTAAGAATACATTTCCTAGGAGCTTTTTTGGTTTGAAAGGTGGTTCTGTTATTTATATTTATCGAATTAACTTCTTGTATTTAATACGTTGAGGAATTAAATCTCCCCCCAAACGTTTCTTCTTATTCTCTTCGTAATCAGAGAAAGAACCTTCAAAGAAATAGACTTGAGAATCACCTTCGAACGCCAATATATGAGTACAGATACGATCTAAGAACCAACGGTCGTGAGAGATAACCACCGCACATCCTGCAAAATTTTCAAGACCTTCCTCTAGTGCTCGTAACGTATTAACGTCTAAATCATTAGTAGGCTCATCCAAAAGTAATACATTACCCTCTTCTTTTAGCGTCATAGCTAAGTGAAGACGGTTACGCTCACCACCGGAAAGCATATTTACCTTCTTGTTTTGCTCACTTCCAGAGAAATTGAACCTGCTTAAATACGCTCTGGAATTTACTTGACGGCCACCCATCATAATAAGCTCTTGCTCATCACTAAAGTTTTGCCAGATTGATTTCTCCGGGTCTATGTTTGAGTGACTTTGATCAACATAAGAAATCTTAGCAGTCTCCCCTACTTCAAAATCACCTTTATCAGGCGTTTCTTCGCCCATAATCATCCTAAAAATAGTAGTCTTACCAGCACCGTTTGGACCAATTACACCAACTATACCTGCTTGAGGAAGTTTAAAGTTTAGGTCTTCATAAAGCAACTTATCATCATAAGCTTTACTCACGCCTTTAGCCTCAAGTACATTTGTTCCCAAACGTGGACCATTTGGAATATAGATTTCTAGTTTTTCATCAAGTTGTTTTTGGTCTTGACTCATTAACTTATCATAATTCTTTAAACGAGCCTTTTGCTTGGTCTGACGGCCTTTAGCTCCCTGACGAACCCAGTCCAACTCTCGTTCCAACGTCTTCTGTCTTTTAGAAGCAGTTTTGCTTTCTTCCGCCAAACGTTTGGATTTCTGATCTAACCAGCTAGAGTAGTTTCCTTTCCAAGGTATACCTTCCCCTCTATCCAATTCCAAAATCCATCCCGCTACATTGTCCAAGAAGTACCTATCATGAGTTACAGCGATTACTGTACCCTTATATTGTGCTAAATGATGTTCCAACCAGTGCACAGATTCTGCATCAAGATGGTTGGTAGGTTCATCTAATAATAATATTTCTGGCTCTTGTAACAATAGACGACAAAGGGCAACTCGTCTTCTTTCACCTCCAGAAAGCACCCCGATTTTCTTATCGGGTTCAGGAGTACGAAGTGCATCCATTGCTATTTCTAGTTTCGTATCTAGTTCCCAAGCGTTTGACGCATCAATTTGATCTTGAAGCTCAGCTTGTTTATCCATCAACTTCTGCATCTTATCAGCATCTTCATAGACTTCCGGAAGCCCGAACATATCGTTGATTTTGTTATACTCATCAAGTATAGCTACAGTCTCGCTTACTCCCTCTTTTACAATTTCGAGAACAGTTTTATTCTCATCCAACTCTGGCTCTTGCTCTAAGTACCCCACTTTATATCCAGGTGAAAAAACAACATCACCCTGAAAGTTCTTATCAACTCCAGCAATAATTTTAAGCAAGGTAGATTTACCTGATCCGTTAAGACCTAAAATACCGATCTTGGCTCCGTAAAAAAAACTTAAATATATATTTTTAAGAACGGGCGTATTCGCATTCTTATATGTTTTGGTGACTCCTGACATGGAGAAAATCACCTTCTTATCATCAGACATATTGTGTTGTTAAATAATTTATTATAAGGATAGTATAGACTTTAATTAAACTCTTCCTTTAAGAGCGTTAAACACCCAAGCAATAGCAAAAAATCCAATTCCAACGGAGGCAAATCCCCAACCGGCAACTTCATCGTATCTAAAAGCTCCTAAAGCAATTAGTGCTAGCCCCACAAAAATCATAATAAATGTGGCCCATGCCAAAACGGTATTTTTATTCATTCCCATGTTAATTCGGTTTCAATTTTGGTAACTTCAAATATCGTAATTTTTAAAATATTTTAAGGCTCTAAGCCTGCTTTTGTTCCTCAAAAGGAAAAATAACTCCAGATTTTTGCCGTACCTCATACAGAAGCCGGGCCAAATCCTTACTATTCTGATGGCTCCAAATGTTACTTTGGAGTTGTCCGGAAATTAAACAATCCTGGACTTCTTCAATTTCATAGGTATAACCCCTGCCATAAGTAGGCAATCCGTAATCAATCAATTCACCTTCTTTTTCTATTGTATACCCCTGTGCTTCGTGCCACCTTGGGTGAAGAAAAATACTGCCTTCATTCCCTGATATTTCAGCCTTCATTTCAGATTTTGAATTCAATCCGCTGTATAGAATAGCTTGTGCATTTTCATATTCAAATATCATAGAAGTCTGCATTTCTACTCCTGTCTTATAAAAATGAGACGAAGCTTGTATTTTCTTGGGCATTCCCAAGAACAAATAAGATAGAAAGATAGGATATATACCTATATCCAACAAAGACCCTCCGGCCAGATTGGGATTCAAAAGTCTATTTTCGGCATCCCTTCCCAGAGCATAAAAAGCAAAATCAGCATGAATAAACCCAATTGAACCAATTTCTCCATTTTGTACAAGTTGTCTTGCTTCTTGAATAGAAGGGTTGAAACGGCTCCATAAAGCTTCCATTAAAAAAACCTGATTCTTTTCTGCAACGGCAATCATTCGTGCAACTTGCTCAGGATTCACGCCCATAGGCTTCTCACAAAGTACATGCTTTCCCTTCTCCATAGCTCTTACGCTTAAAACTTCATGAGACGTGTGTGGAGTAGCAATATAAACTACATCAACCTCATTAGATTCAAAAAGAGCATCATAACTATCAAAAGTGTGGGCAGCACCATATTCATTAGCAAATTCCTTTGCTTTATCTATACTTCTAGAAGCAACAGCGGTAAGCGTACCCCCAGAAACTAGAGCCAAATCTTTTGCAAAAGTGTGGGCAATACTTCCCAATCCTACAATTCCCCAACGTACTGCTTGTGTCATATGATTTTCAATTTTTTCAAATGTAAACAATTTTACTCCTTATCTTTAAGCATTGAAATGTCAAGGCAAAAAAATGGATTTAAAATTTAACAAGAACGAAGACCACAACAAATTACTCTTAAGCGACCTTAAAAGGCGCTTGGCCCAAGTAAAATTGGGAGGTGGTAAAGCGCGTATTGAAAAACAACATGCTCAAGGGAAAATGACAGCTCGCGAGCGCATTGACTATCTTTTGGACACCAATAAAGATAGTGTTGAAATAGGTGCTTTTGTAGGTGACGGCATGTACGAAGAACATGGTGGATGCCCCTCTGGCGGCGTAGTTATTAAAATTGGTTACGTTTCCGGCAAACAATGTATTGTTGTCGCCAATGATGCAACGGTAAAAGCCGGAGCTTGGTTTCCTATAACAGGAAAGAAAAACCTACGTGCGCAGGAAATTGCCATGGAAAACCGCTTACCCATTATCTATTTAGTAGATAGTGCAGGTGTTTATCTTCCTTTACAGGATGAAATTTTTCCTGACAAAGAGCATTTTGGAAGAATATTCCGAAACAATGCTAAAATGAGCAGCATGGGCATCACCCAAATTGCTGCGGTTATGGGTAGTTGTGTTGCTGGTGGAGCCTATTTACCCATAATGAGTGATGAAGCTCTAATAGTTGATAAAACAGGTAGTATTTTCTTAGCTGGAAGCTATCTCGTAAAAGCTGCTATTGGAGAAACTATAGACAATGAAACCTTAGGTGGGGCTACCACACATTGTGAAGTAAGTGGTGTAACCGATTATAAAGCTAAAGATGATGCTGATGCGCTGACCACCATTAAGAACATCATGGATAAAATTGGTGATTTTGATAAAGCCGGATATAATAGAAAGCCTACCATAAAGCCAAAGGAAAACCCAGATGATATGTTTGGTATTCTTCCTAACACCAGAACGGACCAGTATGATATGGGCGAAATTATTAAGCGGCTAGTAGACAACTCAGAGTTTGATGAGTATAAAGAAGGGTATGGAAAAACTATTTTAACCGGCTATGCCAGAATTGATGGATGGGCCGTTGGTATTGTTGCTAACCAGCGCAAAGTGGTAAAAACCCAAAAAGGAGAAATGCAGTTTGGTGGTGTTATCTACTCCGATTCTGCCGATAAAGCTACTCGGTTTATTGCTAATTGCAATCAAAAGAAAATCCCTCTAGTATTCCTGCAAGATGTTACAGGTTTCATGGTGGGTAGTAAAAGTGAACATGGTGGTATCATTAAAGATGGGGCTAAAATGGTGAACGCTGTGAGTAATTCTGTAGTGCCTAAATTCACTATTGTAATTGGCAATAGTTATGGTGCAGGTAACTACGCTATGTGTGGCAAAGCTTATGACCCAAGATTGATTGTAGCCTGGCCAAGCGCTGAGTTAGCCGTTATGGGCGGTAACTCTGCAGCAAAAGTATTGCTGCAGATTGAAAAAGCATCACTCAAAAAGAAAGGCGAAACATTAACAGAAAAGAAGGAAGCGGAACTGTTCAATAAAATTAAAAGTAGATATGATAACCAAGTTTCTCCTTATTATGCAGCTTCACGGCTTTGGACGGATGCCATTATAAATCCTTTGGATACCCGTAAATGGATATCAATGGGAATAGAGGCTGCGAACCATGCTCCAATCGAAAAAGATTTTAATTTAGGTGTTATTCAGGTTTAATTGCAACTGAGATTTAAGAAGTTAAAAGGCAATCTTATCTAAGGTTGCCCTTCTTTGTATTTTACCGCTAGTCGTCTCTTCAAAACTTTCTACTGCCAGAATCTCTTTAGGTCTTTCGAGTTTTTTAAGCGAAGTGATTTTTTCTATTTGATCTTGAAGTATTGATATATTTTGAACTCCTTCTACAATTAAAATCAATTTATTACCCAGTTTATCATCTGGGAGTCCCGTTACAAAAAATCTACTTTCTATTGTTGATACTAACTTTGTTTCTATTTGTTCAGGAAATAATTTTACACCTCCCGAATTAATAACATTATCAAAACGGCCCAACCACTTAAACTGGGTTTCAGACACTAAATCCACCATGTCATTGGTATGAATAAGCTCATTGGACACCATAGGTGCATCAATTACTAAACACCCTCTGCTATCTGCTGTAATTTTTACGTCGGTTAAAGTCGTAAACACATCCAAATCCATATTAGATGTAATCAATTGCCCTAAAAGTGGTTTCACGGCTATATGGGTTATGGTTTCCGTCATACCATAGGTTTCATAAACATTGGTTCTCTGACCGGCATTCAAAAATGCTTTTTTCAATTTATAAGAGACTGGTGCTCCGCCAACAATAAGTTTCTTTACCCCGCCTAACACACTCAGTGAGTTTTCAAACTGTAAAGGAACCATTGCTGCAAAATCATACAGGTTATTATTTTCTTCTAATGGATTTGAAGAAGGGTTTACACAATCTATTGAAAGTCCTAGAACCATTGCCCTCACTAACATCATCTTACCTGCAATATAAGTTGCCGGAAGACATAACAAAGCAGTATTTTTAGCTTCAAGTTTAAAAAAGCTTCCTGTTGCTAAAGCTGAGTTAACCATATGCTCCTTTAACAGTATTATAGGTTTCGGTTGTCCTGTAGAACCAGAGGTGTGCACGGTCAAAGTAGGCTTTTCATTTAACCAATCTATCAGAAAATCTCCAATAGCTTTTTCGTACTCCTCCCCTTCTTTAACCAAACTATAGGCTACTTCCTTTAGTTCTTCTTTGGAATATGAGTTACTATTTAGCCTAAACTGTTTATGAAGTTCTTTGTACGTCTGCATTTTCATTTTCTAAAGCTAAAAATGTTTCTTCTGATGGAACTTCTCCAGTAAGTCTATCCTTCCAGTCCGTCCATTTATATTTTTTTGAGAAGATATAAAGTAGAATCGGATAAATTACAAATACCGGAACCAACACATCCCAACCCAAAACTGGCTCAGATACGTCACGATATATAGAATCTACCTGAAAGGCAGTCCAATCTGCTGTAACCAAAAGCGCTGCCGTGAGATTATTTGCCGCATGAAACCCTAATGCTAGTTCCAAACCTTCATCCATAAGAGTTAATATTCCCAGAAAAAAACCTGTGCCAATATAAAAAACTAATATACCATAACCCAATTCCGCTACTTCCGGATTAAAAATGTGCATGATTCCAAAAAGCAACGAAGTCACTAGTAAAGGTACCCAACGATTTTTTGCCAAAATACCTAGTCCCTGCATCATATAACCCCGCATATAATACTCTTCCATACTGGTCTGCAAAGGAATCATCAAAACTGCGATGATTGCCAAAACAACAAACCGCTCTAGATTAAAGTTAAACTCGTAATCCTCGGGAGCTAATGTTATATCCACAAAAATGAACGCTGTAGAAATCAGTGCCCAAATAGCAAACGCAAAGAAGACTCTTTTAAAATCGATTTTCTTTCGTGAAGTGGTCAATTGGGTAATTTTCTGTTTATGCACCAAAGTTACATAGGCAAGAAGGCCAATTAAACCGATTACAAAGGTCAACAACATAAAGAATAACAGGGTGTTCGAGCCTAAAACATCTGCCATTGCTCCCATATCTCCAGTGCCCAAAACAGCAAGTGAGTCAGCTTCTACCAAAAGGGCTATTATCAAAGGAATACCTCCAATGAATTGCCAAACGAAAAATATGGCCAATAGTCCAACAACATATCGCCATGAATCACTTAAACCTTTATAGGCTTGTGCTATATACATAAATCTTTTATTAAATTATTTTTCCAGCTTTTCTCTTTGCTATAATATAGCTGTCCGTTTTCAACCGTTAAAGGCGAGTCAAAATTATTAGTATACAAACTTCCTGTTCCTAAGCCTTGTGGCATTGGGTTTTGCAAAGTATATGTCCATTGCGCTATCGCATTTAAACCCACATTACTCTCTAAAGCACTTGTTACCCACCAATCAATATTCATTTCTTCAGCAACTTCAATCCATTCTTTACAACCTCTAAAACCACCTACCAAACTTGGTTTTAGTATGATATATTGAGGCCTTATAGTTTGTAGCAATTCTCGCTTTTTTGTTACATCAAAAACTCCAATCAATTCTTCATCCAAGGCAATAGGCAAGGGTGTTGCTTCACAAAGGTTACTCATTGCTGCAAACTGACCTTGTTTAATAGGCTGTTCTATAGAATGGAGTGAGAATTTAGATAATATTTCTAAATTTTGTAATGCGTTTTCCGGCTTAAAAGCTCCATTTGCATCTACCCGTAATTCAATTTCAGAAGCATCGTATTTTTCTCTAATGGAAGCGAGCAGTTTTATTTCCGTATCAAAATCAATTGCACCTATTTTCATTTTAATACAACTAAATCCTTCTTTTAATTTTTGGGCTATTTGGTCATGCATAAATTTCTCATCGCCCATCCAAATGAGTCCGTTTATGGCAATAGGTTGCTGATTGCCCGTGAACTCAGAAGAAAAAAGTTCAAATGGATTATCAGCAGAAAGTGACAAAAATGCTTGTTCCACTCCAAATTGAATACTAGGAAATTCTATCAACGCTTCCCAAAGCGCATCTTTGCCAAGGTGAATATTTTCGCAGGTCCACTTTAATTTATCTTCATAACTATCTACATCATCAATACTTAAGCCTCTCAAAATTCCACATTCTCCAATTCCGTAATTTTGGTTATCGTTTAGAATTAAGAACCAGGTTTCCTTTTGTACTAAGATTCCTCGCGACGTTCCGCTTGGACGTTTAAAATCTAAAATGAATTTTTTATAAGTTGCCTGCATAATTGACTTCAAATTTAGCTATATTTTACCTCTTAAATACCCAAAATGGCTAGCATAAACAATAAAACAATCTGGATTACCGGGGCCTCTTCTGGAATTGGAGAGGCATTAGCTTATAAGTTGAGTGAAAAAGGATGTAAACTCATATTAAGCGCCAGGAATCAGGAAGCTCTAGAAATAGTCAGAGATAATTGTAACAGTCCGGAACTTATTAAAATACTGCCTTTAGACATTTCTCAGTACGACTTGATGCCATCAAAAACCCAAGAAGCGATTAAAGCTTTTGATTCTTTGGACATTTTAATAAACAATGCGGGTATTAGTCAACGTTCTTACATTATCGACACTGATTTTAAGGTCTATAAAAAACTAGTGGACATTAACTATTTAGGTACGGTGGCGATTACAAAAGCTGTTCTGCCCTACTTCATTACGCAACAAAAGGGACATTTTGCCACAGTAACGAGTCTGATGGGAAAATTTGGTTCCCCTATTCGCTCGGGGTATTGCGGCTCAAAACATGCTCTTCATGGCTTTTTTGATGTTCTACGGATGGAACATGAGAAAGACCACCTTAAAGTTACTCTTGTTGCTCCAGGCTTTGTTCAAACCAATATTGCAAAAAATGCATTAGTTGGGGATGGTAAAGCTAGAGGTCATGAAGATGAGGACAACGCCAACGGATTAACCACAAGCGATTTTGCTGGGAAAATGATTAAGGCTATAGAAAAGGAAAAGTTTGAAGCCTATATGGGTGGAAAAGAAGTTTTAGGCGTCTACCTAAAACGGTTTTTTCCAAAATTACTACATAGAACAGTATTGAAAAATACAGCTAAAAATTAGAAATTTAGCAAAAATTAAACCAGTAGCGAACCCCGTCTTCAGCAGTTTTATCAATATTAAGTGTAGTTTGCAATTGATTGGCCAAACGATTCATTAACCTAATACCCATAGATGAATTAGCTCTTTCGTCTGTGTCATCTGGCAGACCTATACCATTATCAGAGTATTCAAAATACCCCTCTTTCTCTCCAATTTTTCGAATGTGAATGTAAATCTTACCGTTTTCATCATTCTCCGGAAAAGCATATTTAAACGAATTAGAAACAAGCTCATTAAGCATAAGACCAAATGGAATAGCTCTATCAATATCCAACTCAACCCCCTCAGCATCTACGGTAATATTAATATTGTGTCCGCCTTTTTTGTAAACGGATTGAACACTATTAATTAAACTTTCAATATAACTCTGCATTTCAATAACCGAAAGGTCTTCGTTTTGATACAATTTCTGATGAATCAAAGCCATTGCCTTAACCCTACTCTTTCCTTCTTCTAATGCTTCAATAGCCGCTTTACTTCTTGTGTTTTTAGTTTGTAAACTCAACAAACTAGAAACCATCTGTAGGTTGTTCTTTACCCTGTGGTGAATCTCTTTTAAGAGTGAATCTTTTTCTACTAAAGAGTTTTCTATAATATATTTTTGCTCAGCAATTAGACGTTGGTTCTTAATACTTTTTAGATACGCATATACCAATCCCGCAAAACCTACCAGGGTAAATAATAAGGAGATAAGCACTAAGTTGATATTTCTATCTTTAGCCATCATATCATTACGAGACTTCTCTAAAGCTAACTTTTGCTCCGCCAACATGGTTTGAGAAACAGCAAGGTCCTGCCCCATAACCGTGGCCAATTGCTGCTTTCTTAACTCTGATTGATTATCTAAAATCGAATCCCGTACGCGAATGTTCTTTTTTAGATAAAGAGCGGCGTTTTTGTAGTCCTCGGTTCTATCATAGTACAAGGCTAGCAATCTGTTTTTACGCAACAAGTTTTTAGTTGTACTTGTCTCTAAATTATCACTTAAAAAATCAGTTGCTTTTTCATAATCCTCCAACTGAAGATAGCACTCACTAATAGCCAAACTATTTTCCGTTATCTCCGAAGACAGTTCTTTGCTTTTGTACTTTTTTAGCGTATTTATTGCGCTTTCTAAATGTGGAATAGCCTCTTTATACTGTTTTAAATCAACATGGCATTTACCAATATTACCTTCGATTATACCTTTTAACAGATTTGCACTTTCAACCTCCTTTTCTGATTTTTTACGGGTAATAAGGTTCATGAAGACATCTATATACCCTTTTGCTTTTTTATAGTGACTTAAAGCTGTAGGTGCAGATTCATCAAGTCTAAGGTAATCACCCAAATTGTTATAATACTCAGCCTGGGCATAGAAATCATTCTCCTCAATGGTCTTTTTAACATTATCTATATAATGCTCCATTGCCTTTCTATACATTCCTAAGTTGGCGTAGATATCATAAAAAGCTACGTTGTCATTTATTTTAAGTTCTTTTTGTTCTTTGCGGATTTCAATTTGCTCAGTATACATGGTCAACTGCCCATAATTATCATCCATCGTGTCCAATAATTTGGATTTTAGATAAATATCTAATTCCTCTTTTTCGGCATAAAGTTCTTTTGAAATAGCTAAACTCTTATCATAGTCGCCTAAATCATAATAAATTCTGGACTGAATGAGTTTATAACGTACTATCTCTGAAGTTTCATCATCTTTTATTGCAGCGTTAAGGTAGAGGTTCACCAAATCTAGCCAATCATAAGTAGAAGTCTCCCTATAACGATCTTGGGAATTAAAAAAGAAGCTAAGTTTCTCTTCTGGAGTTTCAATATCTTGAAACTGCTGAAACAAGTTTTCCTCAGTAATTTCTTCTTCTTGAGCGAATATACTTAAGGATAGAAAAAAAACTGCCCAAACAAAAATGGTGTTTTTATAGTAAATGTTGTTCATATATCTAAATGGAACAAAATAAAAAGTATTTTGTTCTGATTATACTTAGTTCTTACATTAGCTTATGGCATCCCGTCATAATACACACAAAAACAACATTTTAATAAAGCTAATGGCTTATCTAAGCTAATCTATTTAATTGGTTATTTAGCCCATTTATCTATAAAATTAAAAAAAAGGACTGTAAGAAAATAATCTAATTAGAGAACTATACAAAATAAGTACCTCAGACCTATTTAAAATACTCATCTTAAGCTATTTTTATATTAGTAAAAATACTATTAACATCTAGAGAACCTAACACTATTGTTGTGAAATCCTATTTAGTTGTTGTGAAATGTAATTTCTTTTATTGGTCCACGTGTTCTTTTTTCAGTTGACAAAAACTATTATCAATAATAAAAATTCTTACAATTCCTACAAACTAAAAGGAACCTTATCTTGCAGACAAGGCTCCTTTACGAGAACACTATATGAAAATGAAAAATTGTATATCTATTTTGGATATATTACACTTGTAACACATGACCAAACTATTATATTATCTGTGAAAATGAAAAATAATGTTGTGAAACCCCTAAAAGTTGTGGTGAAATCCATTTTTTGGAAAATAAAAAAGGAGAGCATTTTCATGCTCTCCTTTTTTAAATCTTATAATTTTATTTTCTAAGAATTCATTGCAGAAATAATAAACTCCTTGAAATCTTTTGAAATAGGAATTAACGTGTCTTTTATCATAATATCCTTAGAGTTAATAGCATCTATATGATCAACATTTACGATATATGATTTATGGGCTCTGTAAAATTTGTTTTTCGGCAATTTCTCTAAATAATCCTTTAGTGGTGAGCGGACCAAGAATTTCTTATCTACCGTATTCACTTCTAAATACACATTATCCGCTTTAATAAAGCGAATATCACTAAACTGTATACGATAATATAGGTGTTGTTTCTTTACAAAAATAGAATCCTTTAAAACAGTATTGGACATTGGAACATCTTCTTCATTTTCCACTACAGCTGCAGTAGATTTGTCCGATCTTGTAAAATTAGAAAGAGCAATTTCTATAGAGGTATAAAGATCTTGCTGTTCAAAAGGTTTCACTAAATATCCATTTGGTTTTACCGTTTTAGCATTCTCTACTGTAGCCCTATCTGAGTTTGATGTTACAAAAATAAAAGGAATATCATAATTCTCTCGTATATGCTTACCTAGGTCAATCCCAGTTTTGTCAGAAGCTAAAATTATGTCAATTAAAACAAGATCAACATGTTGCGTTTTTAAAACTTCTTCGGCTTGCTCATAGACAATAACGTTATCTACAATCTCATACCCTATTTCTTCTAGCATGGATTGCATATCATCTGCAATGATAACATTGTCCTCTACGATTAGAATTCTAATTGGTTGTTCCAAAATGGTTATTATTTAGTAGGTTCATATTCTAAATTTACAAAAAAATATTACAACTGATGTAAATCAGTACTGACAAAAAGAAGGTACTTAATGCTAATTTCTTTAACTCAGGATCTATTTGATCATATCTATCTGTAGCATACACTCTTCTCAAATGAAAGAAAACAGGTATGAAAGCAATTAAAGGTAAAAAAAATAGCCCACCTTTTAAATTTACTATGGAAAATACCAGTGTACTAAAAAAGGCAACAATCACTAATATACTATGATAGATTTTTCCTTTTTTAAAACCCATAAAGACAATCAAAGTGTTTTTATTGGATTTCTTATCTGATTCATAATCTCTTAAATTATTAAGATTCAAAACCCCTACACTTAAAAGACCTATGGCAACAGCTGGTAATATTGCAATACTATTAAGTTCTTTTGTATAAAGCACCATAGATCCTATTACAGCCAATAGTCCAAAGAAAAGAAAAACAAATACGTCTCCTAAACCTCTATAGCCATATGCCGAAGACCCTATTGTGTATTTTATGGCTGCCCAAATACTTGTTGCTCCTAACACTAAAAATAGTAAAGGATACATCATATCCTCAAAGCCAAATGCAAAATATACTAATGCTATAACTAGTATAATATCTATTAGAATAGAAAAAATTATCCCTTCCTTTAATTCCTTTCTTGAAATGCTCCCGCTTTGGAGTGCTCTTTTGGGCCCAATTCTATCTTCATTATCCGTTCCTTTCACTCCGTCGCCATAATCATTGGCAAAATTGGAGGTTACCTGAAAACCAATTGTAGTTGCCAGTGCTAAAACAAATACTACTGTATCTTCAAAACCAAACAGGTTAGCTAAAGCTGTACCTACTACTATACCAGAAACAGACAATGGCAAAGTTCTTAACCTAGCCGCACGTATCCAAGCTTTAATATTTGTCAAAATTACTGAGGGGATTCTATCTGTATTCTTTTTCCTTCTTTATAGGATGCTACAAATGCATCTTGAAAACCAAGGTCTACCAACTGCTCACGGAATTTTCGAGCTTCTTCTAATGTTTCAAAATTACCTAAGGAATATGAATAAAATGGGTTTGTTTTTACAAATATGGTATTGGTAAGTGCTTCTGAAGCAAGCGTCATATTGTTATCTACAAATGATTTTATCTGTACAGAATAGATTTTCTCCTTTTCTAAAAACTCCTTGGCCAAGTAAAATTCACGAACCAAGCTTAGTTCTTCATTCTGCTGTTTTAAGTTGTCTATTCTAGACTTTATAGCATCTAAACTATCTATTGAAACCAATAAATTACTTGGGCTTTCAAAATTATTAGAAACATTTCTTCCGGCAGTAAAAGAAAAAACAATCAAAGCTCCAATAAGAAATAATCCTGTTACACCGGCAAGTAAGTTACGCTGCAACTTTTTCTTTCTTATCTCCTTATTCTTGAATTTAATTTGATCAAGAAGACGTTCATTTATAATCTGCGCCTTGTCTATATCTTTGTGCAACTCTAGTAAGTCGCTTTCTTCTATAAATGGCATATAATTATTTTTTCTAGGTTACACTGTTAAAGTTAACCAAAATACCGAAAGATCGATGAAATGCACTCTCTGAATGTTGCAAAATTACCATATTCTGTGGTATAGAATATAATATGCGATGTCAAAAACTTACCGTTCATCGAAAAGTGCCTCGTTTTTAATTAGATAGCATGTATACCATCTTCCTTTATCAAAATCTTTCGTTCCCTATATAAGGTGCCCACGCCTTTCTTGAAAGTCTTCTTACTCATTTGAAGTTCTTTCTTAATAAGTATTGGGTCTGATTTATCGTGAAGCGCTAAATATCCTCCATGCGCCATTAATTTCTTATATATTGCCTCTGCAGCAGGCTCAAGTACTTTTTCGCCTAACGGTTGTAGAGAAATATCTAATTTATTATCAGGTCTTATATTTTTGATATACCCCTTAGTTCTGTCTCCAACTGCAACATGTTTATATATCTCATTAGAATACACTAATCCCTTGTGCTGGTCATTGATTATTACCTCCCAGCCTAAATCCGTTAATCTTGTAAACAGTAATTCTACTTCCTGGCGTTCACGAACCGTAAGCTCATCATTGCTTAAGAACTTATCTATTTTATTGGAGCCTACTAATCGAAATGAAACTTCGTCCATATAACAGCGTACTACATACCACTGCCCTTCTTTCATTTTATCGCGTTGTTCACTAAAAGGAACTAATAAGTGCTTCTCAAGACCCCAGTCCATAAAAGCTCCTATCTTATTTACTTCTGCTACTTGTAGAAAACCAAATTTATTTCTAATAACACTCGGCGTCAAAGTTGTAGCTATAGGCCTTTCTTCATGATCTAGGTAACAAAATACGTTAATTGTATCTCCAATATCTATAACCTTTGGAACATACTTATTTGGCAAAAGAATTTCTGTGCCGGTTTTACTACCCAAAAAGAGTCCAACACTAGTGTCTCTAAGCACTTCTAACTCATTATAATTTCCTAATTCGATCATATTGCAAAAGTAACTTTAAAAATTGGGTATAAAAAAACCGTCCGCTAAAAAGCGGACGGTCAAAATTACATTTTATAAGTCTCTCTAGTATACAGAAGCTTTATTAAAGTGCTTACAAAGCATGTAATATATTACAGCTCTGTGCTTATTTCTATTAGAAGAACCGTACTTTTCTACTACAGATTTAACAGCTTCCATCAATTTTGGATCGTCAGCCATACCTAATTTTTTCATCAAGTAGTTTTTCTTAACAGTTTCCAATTCTTTTTCGTCAGAACCAGAAACCTTAGAAGCATCAATATTATAGATTGCTGGACCTAGGCCCACTGTTACTTTTGTTAGAAGATCCATATCTGGAGCTTCTCCAAATTTATCCTTAATGTCTTCAGCGTACTTTACGATCAAATCGTCTCTTTTACTCATAATAGTTAGTGTTGAAAATGTTAATGGTTTATATTAATTACCTCGAAGATATAAAATCAAAATAACCGAGCAAAATTTTGTTGTTCATAAATCTTGGTGTATGGACTTCTAAAATTTTTGGTTTTTCTGACAAGGCATAAAAATCTTTGAGCCTGTCGTTCAGACTAGTTAGCTCATTTACCACTACATATTCAAACCCGAACTGGGTACTTAAGTGTTCTACATTTCTATCATGGGCAGTTTCAAAAAATGTAGCAAAATTATCGGTCTCTTCTTGACCTGGTAAAATTCTAAAAATACCTCCGCCATCATTATTAATAACTATTATTCTAAAATCCGGTCTAATATAATTGTTCCACAAACCATTACTATCATAGAAAAAACTAATATCTCCTGTAATCAATAAAGTAGGAGTTGCCCGATAAAATGCTGCACCAACAGCCGTTGATGTACTTCCATCTATCCCACTTGTTCCTCGGTTACAAAAAATTCCTAAAGAAGGGTCAAGGTTGAATAGTTGGGCGTAACGTACCGTTGAACTATTGGCCAACTGAACTTGGTAGTTTTTTGGAATAGATTTAAGAATTCTGTCAAAAGCTAGCATATCTGAAAACTCAATTTCATTTATGTAATTCTCTCGCTTGGCTTCGTACTGCAACCGCTTATTATTCCAATATTTGAAATAATCACTTTTTTGGGGAACAGTAAACTTCATAAGATTTCCAAAGAAATTATTCACATCAGTTTTGAAGTGGTGCGTTAACGAAAAAAACGTATTGAACGCCTTAAGCTTATCTATATGCCAATGATGTTCAGGTTTGTAATCCCTTAAAAATGCTTTTATTTTTTTAGAAACCACAAGGCCTCCAAAGGTTAATAATACCTGTGGCTGAAGTTTACAGAATAACTCTTTTGGCTCAACACTCTTTTCAATAGGAGCCACAATACTATCAATACTTGCAAAAAAATTAGGATGATGGAGATTAGAAGTAGTTTCCGTCATGACTATAACCGAAGGATCAGTTGCCAATGCATCCAAGAACTTTTGCACTACTGCACTGGGAGGGTTCACCCCTACAAGAACCATCTTTTTATTGGAAGTATTCCAAATATCAGCGTATTTCTTATAGTCTATGGCATCAGTATCGTTGACATTTTGAACAGGAACAATCAATGCCTTTAATGTAGGTTCCGTAATGGTATCATACAACGGCTCTTCAAAAGGAATGTTTATGTGGATAGGTAATTTCACCTGAAGCGCCACATTTAAAGCCGTATTGAGCTCCTTATCGTTATAATCCTTGATGCTTTGTTGTGCGGTTTCATTATCCCCATTGGACAGCCATTCCGGTTTGTATTTTTCAACACGTTGTACCGCATGCGAAACATCTTGTTTTAAATTGGCCGAATAGCCTATATGCCGGTCAAAAACATTGTCCTGTCTAATAGTCTGACCATCACCAACATCAATTTTATAAATGGGACGATCTGCAGAAATAACCACTAACGGAATACCACTGTAAAAAGCTTCGGCCACAGCCGGATAGTAATTAAGCAATGCACTGCCGGATGTACATACCACGGCAACGGGTTCATGCAATTGTTGTGCTATACCCAATGCAAAAAAAGCGGCACTACGCTCATCTACTATACTAAAGCATTTAAAATAAGGGTCTTCACTAAAATCTATGGTTAACGGGGCATTTCGCGATCCTGGCGAAATTACTATGTTTTTTATTTTTTTCGCCTTGCAGTGTTGTACTACCAATTGGGCGGAAGGTATGCTAGAATATCTCATGAACTACAAAAATACAACGGTTGTATGTCTTAAACGAATCTTGTCAAAATTACTCGGTGGCTATTATTACCTTAAGCATGGTCTTGCTTTTAGCTACCGTTTCTTTCCATTCTTTTTCAGGATCCGAATCTTTAGTGATTCCGCCACCAACATAGATTTTAATCTTATCATTAATTACCTGCATACAACGTAAGTTGACAAAAAGTGTTGTGCTCTTAGAAATGGACCGATAGACACTATTCTCTGTATTTCTTGGGCGGTTATTACGACTCCTTTCTTCCTTGAAATTCAATTCACCTAAAAACCCAGTGTAAAATTGGCGGTTATACTTTTCTTCAGCCAAAATAAAAGCCTTGGTTTCTAGTTTAGGCATTCCACAAACAGCAGGTGTTGGGTGTAACGCCTCTATAATGGCTTTAAGATTTTCTTGCCTTACATTTCCTGATATTTTAGTACGCAGATGCAATAAGTTACCTGCTTGGACAGTTTCCGTTGGCGTTTGTTTCATATTTGAAATCTTACCATTGAGTGCATTAAGAATATATCTCGTTACCAATTGCTGCTCTTCTAGTTCTTTATTTCCCCATTGCGGATTTTCATCATTCGCATAGTTTTGAGTTCCTGCCAACGACATAGTGGTTAACTGTCTATTCTGCATGGTCAGTAGAATCTCTGGTGTTGCCCCAAGCCACAAGCCAACTTTGGGGTGGTACCACAAGTAGCAAAATGCTCTTTTATATTGATGTAACAAAGTTTTGAATAAGGACAGAGGTGGTGTTTCGGAATCAACTTCTATATTTCGTGATAGTACAACTTTATCAAAACTACCGGCTTTAATTTCGGCTATGCCTTTTTTTACTAAATTTAAATGAAGACTTTTTTGTTCTACATCAACTTCTTCAGCATGTTCTTGAAATATTTCTTTAGTTACAATAGATAAATCAGTCGAACTAAAAACTTCATCTAGCTTTAAAAGTACGGCAGGTGAATCTGAATCGAAAGGAGCAAAAACGAAACCCGTTTCTGTATAGTCATGTAAGTGATGTAACTGATTGTCCTTTTGAAAAATGGTATTAACCATTTCCTCGTTGGGCTTACGATACGCTACAAAGGGTAATTTATTCTCTAACTGAGATTCAATTTTTTGAAAAAAATCCAATGGCATTAAATTTTCTTTGGTAATGCAATGGTCGTTAATTTGCAAAACGAGACCAATTTGCCTTCTTCATTTGTAATCTTAATATCCCATAATTGAGTAGTTCTGCCTTTGTGCAAAATAGTGGCTTTAGCAAAAACCGCTCCATCACGTACACTCTTTACATGGTTTGCAGAGATTTCAATACCACGTATAGCAAATTGTTGGGCATCAAGAAAAATATAGGAAGCCATGCTACCAATACTTTCTGCCAAGGCAACCATTGCACCACCATGAAGTACGCCATCCGGTTGATGAACTCTGGAATTAACCGGCATTTTTCCTATCAAAAAATCCTCGCCCACATCTACATATTCAATCTGTAAGGTTTCCATGAGTGTATTTTTTGAAGATTCGTTGCAGACCTTCAGTATTTTTTCCTTGTAGCCATCCATATCTACTATTTTTTTCAAAATTAAGCATTACGGCGTCAATAAAAGCTATTACTTTTATAGAGATTTTTATTCTATGGATTATTCTGAAAACACGGTGTCCTACACCTCTACAAATAGCTATGTCACACTCAATAAGCTTACGGACCAGACTAAAAATGTTTGGATTGTATTGCATGGTATTGGTTATTTAAGTCGGTATTTTTTAAAATATTTTAATAATTTACCTCCAGAGGATAACTATATTATTGCTCCACAAGCACCTTCAAAATACTACTTAAACAACAAATTTAGACACGTAGGGGCCAGCTGGCTTACCAAAGAAGCTACACAGCAAGAAACGCAAAATGTCCTAGCCTATTTAGATGGTGTCCTTGCGGCAGAAAATTTTTCTGAAGATTGTAACTTTATTGTATTTGGATACTCACAGGGCGTTTCTATCGCTACCAGATGGATTGCTAAACGAAAAATAAAATGCAATCACTTGGTATTATATGCAGGGAGCATACCCAATGAGTTAACTGCTTTAGACTTTGACTTCCTAAAGGAAAATCAAACAAAAATCACGACTTTAGTGGGTGATACCGATGAATATTTAACTAAAGATAGAAGAACATCCGAGTCCAAAAAAATAATAGATTTATTTGATGAAAAAGCAGAGCAAATCTTCTTTGAAGGGGGCCATGAAATAAAAAAAGAACTTATACTGAATTTAATTTCATGAGAAAAAGTATTATTCTAGAAAAAAACATGGTCAAATTAATCCCCTTAGAGAAAAAGCATACCCAGGCGCTTTGGCCTGTTGCTCAACAAGTAGACCTTTACCAATATGGATCTAACGATGTTTCTACGCAAGAAAAACTAGAAGCCTACATAGTGACTGCTTTGGATGAAACCAAACAAGGAAAAGCCATACCGTTCGCTATTTACAATACATCAACCAATACATGTGTAGGAAGTACTCGCTTTGGTCATATTGATGAAAAGAATAAGGTGCTCCATATTGGATGGACGTGGATTGCACCTGCTGTTCGTGGCACTGGTTTTAATCATCAAATGAAGTTCTTGATGCTCAACAACGCTTTTGAAAACATGGAATTTGAAAAGGTTGAGTTTAGAATTGATGAACGAAATATACGCTCTAGAAAGGCTGTAGAGAAATTAGGGGCAACCCTAGAAGGCATATTAAGAAAGAACGTTGTCACCAAAAGCGACTTTAGAAGAAGCTCATGTTGTTATGGTATTTTAAAAGAAGAATGGGCCGAAATTAAACAAACAAATTTTAAAAACTACATATGAATCAGGCTATAGCACAGGTTACCTTAGTCGTCAAAAACTATGATGACGCAATAGACTTCTACACTAATAAATTAGGTTTTTCTCTAGTTGACAATATTGAGCTTGGTGATAATAAACGATGGGTGACGGTTTCACCGCTTAATCTTAACGGGCTTTCGCTTTTATTAGCTGAAGCCACAAACGACGAACAGCGCAAGGCAATTGGTAACCAGACCGGAGGACGCGTATTTCTGTTCCTGCATACAGATGATTTTTGGCGTGATTATAAAACAATGAAGGACAATGGTGTTGAGTTTAATGAAAATCCTCGCGAAGAACCGTATGGTACAGTAGTCGTTTTTAAAGATTTATACGGTAATCTTTGGGATTTGATTGAAAAGAAATAACCGATCCCAAAGTTATTTAAACCTTCTATCCGGGGAAAAAGGTTCAATATTCATAGATATATTTCTACCATCTACCACTTCAGATACCAACTTTCCTGTAGCAGGCCCCAAACTCCACCCCATCATGGCATGCCCTGTAGCAAAAGTTAAGTTTGCACATTTGGAAGACCTGCCAATGTAAGGCAAGCCATCTGGTGATACGGGACGCAACCCCGTTTTTACATTGGCCATCTCATTTTCATTTATATCTATATTGGGATAATACTTCTTTGCTCCATTGGCAATGGCAATCACTCTTTCTTTGCGGATAAAATCGTTGTTTCCCGAAAATTCCATTGTACCGGCAAAACGAGTAAAACCTTCCATTGGTGTTACGGCCATTTTAGACTCCATAAGTATGGCCGGGATGGTTACCCCTGTGGGTCGCGCCACATTAATACTGTATCCTTTTCCTCCTTGTAACGGTACATTAAGATGAAGTTTTTTTGCTATTTCCCCACTCCATGAACCTGCCGCTAGGACAACTTCATCTGTCTTATAATTAGATTTTGAAGTGAAAACCTCCTGAATGTGCCTCCCTTTTAACTTTAGATCCAAAACCTCTTCGTTGGTTCGTATATCCACGCCAACGTTTTTTAGATAGGATATCATTTTTGGCATAAATTGGGTGGGCGTGGAATGCGCATCACACTCATAATGAATAGCCCCTTTTGCATCAATAGCTACTTCTGGTTCAAGTCTGGCCAATTGCTTTTTATCCAATTCGTTTACTTCAAGACCAAGAAAAGCAGCTTTACTGGCTACATCTTTCTCATGGCGATAAGCCTCCACCGTCTTGTAAAGCATTAATAGTCCCTTTCGCTCCAATTGAAAATCTCCTAAATCACCGGAAGTCTTTATGCCTTCAAAAAGTTCAAGACTTAACGTATTTATATCTTTGATGACCGGTATTGCCTTAGTTACTTTTTCTTTTGTTGAAGACTTGTGAAAATACCAAGACCATTTAAAAAAATCAGTGTCCCATCTAGGTTTCATATAAAAAGGGCTAGCTGAATTGAACATCATTTTGATTCCTTTGGCAATCATTCCTGGCGAAGCCAACGGAATTATATGACTTGGCGTGATATATCCCGCATTTACGAATGAAGCACCCGTACTCATATCGGACTTATCAATAACCGTAACCTCATGTCCCTCTTTACTGAGGAAGTAAGCAGAACTCAGGCCAACGATTCCCCCTCCTATTATTATAATTTTCTTGCTCAATTCTCTTCTGTATTATATCACCTGAAACCCATGTGCGTAAGGGTCATCATCATCTATTGTAATTGTATTATGACCGTATATTTTGGCCCACCCTTGAATACTGGGGTAGATTGCCGTCATCCCATTCAAAACGGTCTCCTCCTCTACACGGCCGATAAATTTTGAACCTATAAAGCTCTCATGAACAAATGCTTCCCCTATTTTCAACTTTCCTTTGGCGTACCATTGAGCCATTCTTGCAGAAGTGCCTGTGCCACAGGGAGATCTATCAATTGCTTTATCCCCATAAAAAACGGCATTTCTAGCAGTTGCTTCTGGGGAAATAGTTTTTCCTGTCCACAAAATATGACTGACGCCATTAATGGTTTTATCATCCGGATGAATAAATGTATCCGGATATTCAGTATTTATTTTATCACGAATTTCTTTACTTAATTGCACCAGCTTGCCTGCAGAAAAATCTTGAATTCCCGAGAAGTTTTTTTGTGGATCCATTATGGCATAAAAATTCCCTCCATAAGAAACATCAAATATCAATTCACCTAAAACCGAGCTTTTTATAGTTAAATCTGTAGCTGCCAGATAAGATTTTACGTTTGTTAACTTTACCCAATCTACCTTTTTATCAGTTTGTTGATAAGTGATTTTTACTAAACCAGCTGGAGTTTCCATACGTATCTCCCCTGGAGTTTTAGGTCTTAACAAGCCCTCTTCGATACCTATGGTTATCGCTCCTATAGTTCCGTGACCGCACATGGGCAAGCACCCACTCGTTTCAATAAAAAGAATCCCAAAATCGTTTTCAGGATTTGCAGGCGGATAAAAAATGCTCCCACTCATCATATCATGACCTCGCGGTTCAAACATGAGCCCTTTTCTTATCCAGTCATATTCTTTTAGAAAATGCTGGCGTTTTTCACTCATAGATGAACCTCTGAGTTCTGGACCGCCTTCAGCAACTACCCTAACAGGGTTTCCACAAGTGTGTGCATCAATACATCTGAAAATGCTAGTTGCCATAACTCAACTATTTCTTAAATAACTATAGTTTTATTCTATTTTTTTACTTGTATGCTCGCTGTCTACAATTCGCATTATAGAAAGTGGATTCTCATTTTGTAACGCCTCCGGTAATGCTTCCTGAGGCCAGTTCTGGAAAGAAACCGGTCGCACCCAGCGCTTAACCGCAGAAACTCCAACCGAAGTAAACCGACTATCCGTGCTGGCCGGAAACGGCCCACCGTGTTGCATAGAAGGGCAGACCTCTACCCCTGTAGGCACTCCGTTAAAAATTATACGTCCTACTCTACCTTGCAAAGCGTTTACTGCCGTACGGTACAATTTTAATTCGTCTGCATTACCGAGCACAGTTCCCGTTAATTGCCCCTCTAAGCGATTTAGGATTTCCGTCAATTCCTTTGCATCGGCACATCTTACCACAACAGAAAAAGGACCGAACACTTCTTGATGTAATTTGGGGTTTTTCAAAAAATTGGTTCCATTTACTGTCAAAACCTTCTGCTGTGCATAATTTGGGGCAACAGACTTCTCATATTCCGCAACCACATCCGTACCGCCTTGGGAAGACATCTCTTTCTTCCCTTTTTCATAATTGCTATGAATATTAGGGTGTAGCATACATGTAGGCTCCAATTTATCTATTTCCTCGCCTAAGGCATTAATAAACACATCTAGCGAAGTGCTCTTTATCCCCAATATCAACCCTGGATTGGTACAAAACTGACCCGCACCCAACATAACTGAACCCGCATATTGTTTGGCCCAATCTAGTCCTTTTTCTCGCAAAGCGGAAGGCAGAGCAAGAACAGGGTTAATACTTCCCATTTCCGCAAAAACAGGAATAGGTTCCTTACGTTCATTTGCCAATTTATAAAGTGCCGTTCCTCCTTTAATACTACCCGTAAAACCAACACCTTTAATTTTTGGGTGCAGTACCAATTGCTGACCTACTTCAATACCACTGCTGTTTAAATTTGAAAAAACACCATCTGGCATATTTGTACGTTCTGCCGCTTTAATTACCGCTGAAGAAATGAGTTCCCCAGTAGCAGCGTGCATAGGGTGACTTTTTACAATTACCGGACAACCTGATGCCAATGCACTGGCCGTATCACCACCGGCGGTAGAGAATGCAAATGGAAAGTTACTAGAACCAAAAACCGCAATAGGGCCAATAGGAAGTAACATTTTACGTAAATCAATTTTGGGTAAAGGTTTCCTATCCGGTTGAGCGGTATCAATTGTAGCTTCAACCCAAGAACCTTCCTTTAACAATTGAGCAAACGCCCTTAGCTGCCCCATAGTACGGCCACGTTCACCAATTGCTCTGCCCTCCGGTAAGCCGGATTCCTTGCAATAGACCTGTATAACTTCATCGCCTAAAGCCTCTATTTCTTCGGCAATTGCTTCTAAAAATTCAGCTTTTTTTTCGCCTGAAAATGTTTTGTAGCTTTGGAAAGCTTCACTCGCCTTACTAACAGCACCATCTATTTCTTCTTTTGTGGCTTCATGAAAAGTCCATTCGGTCTCCAAGTTTAATTTTGGATCAAAGGTTTTATATGTTTCCATTCCACTTGACGAAAGTTCATTTCCTATATAATTTTTTCCTGTAATCATAGTTTGATATTTCAACTCTTAACAATGGGTATGAAGCTACTATATTTGGTACTAAGCACCAAGAATTTGATAGAAAGACTTTTACTTATTTAAACAACGATAACACCTCTTTTTACTAACCTATTTTATGACTGTACCTTCAGAAGGTGAATAAGATTATAGCACTAAACCAATTGTTTATTTACAATAGTTAAGTTTTTATAATCAGGCAATTGGGGTCTGCTTTTCAAACCCTTTTCAATTACTTTTAAAACTCTTTCTCGTTCATCTCCCTGTAATGGAAGTCTTGGTTTTCTTACAGTTTCCGTGCCTATACCTGTAGCTACCTCTGCTAATTTAATATTCTGTACCAACTGTGGACTTATATCCAGCTCCAATAAAGGCAGAAACCAACGGTAAATTTCAGTAGCTTCCTTGGTATAACCCGCTTTAGCCAATTCATAAATAGCAACAGTTTCTGCAGGAAAAGCGCAAACTAGACCCGCTACCCAACCATCAGCTCCAATAAGAAGACTTTCTAAAGCCAAAGGGTCTACACCCGTTAAAATACTAAGGTCCGAGCCAAATTTATTTCGTAAACGTCCAATATTAATTATATCTCTAGTTGACTCTTTTACGGCAGTTATATTTTTTAACTGCATTAATTCTTTGAACATACCAACGGTAACCTCTATTTTATAATCTATGGGGTTATTGTAAATCATAATAGGAAGTTCTGTACTCCCCGCTATTTCCTTAAAATATTCAACAGTCTCTATATCGGTAGATTTGTAGCGCATTGGTGGAAGAATCATTAATCCGTCCGCACCACTCTCTTCTGCATCTTTTACCGCTTGAAGCGCCACTTTTGTAGCCTGTTCAGCAATGGTCATAATTACAGGAATCTTGCCGTCAACGATTGTAATGGTTTCTTTAATCAAAATGATTTTTTCCTCTGCCGTTAACGTACTCGCCTCGCCTAGAGAACCTCCCAAAACAATACCGTGAACCCCTGCTTCTATTTGAGCTTCTATATTGGTTTTGAACATTTTCAAATCCAGTGTATCGTCCGGATTAAATTTTGTGGTTACCGCTGGCATAACGCCTTTCCATTCAAATTTCATGTGATTGCCTTTTAATTATATCATTCAAAATTAAATAGCTTTCATGATGTAGAATTAGATAATTTTATCAAAAAATTAGACTATATTATCCATTTAATATTCAACAATACCAAAAACTGTATTAAATACTCTTATTTAATTCTATGAAAGTACATCCGTTTCAGGTACCGAAACCTTTACACCAGAATCTAATTGTACAAGTAGACCGCGAATTTGTGTTCTACAATAAACTGCACCAACATGCAGAAATACAACTTACATTAATTGTAAAGGCAACGGGGAAACTGATTATTGGTGATAGTGTTCACCCTTTTAAAGATGGAGATTTTTTTGTAATTGGATCACATAGTCCTCACTTATTCAAAAATGACAGATTGGATGATATGGCTCATAAAATTTCTATATTTTTTACAGAAACCACTTTTGGAGAATCGTTTTTTGCCCTGCCCGACCTAGAAGAATTACAGGCATTTATAAATGCATCAAAAGAAGGGTTTAAAGTACTAGGGAATAGGGATGCCATTCACAAAGCCATGATAACGCTTCCTAGTTTAGAAAAACTAGACCGTTTTATTTGTTTTATTCAATTGCTGAAAAATTTGATTAATGCTGATAAAAAGACCTTGACGAACTTTGTCTACCCTAAAAAAATTGGAAGCTCACAAGGTGAACGTATGCGAACTATTTTTGATTATGTGGTAACCCACTTTCAAAACGAGATAGATTTAAATATGGCTTCTAGCCAAGTACACATGACACCCAATGCTTTTTGCAAATTTTTTAAACAGCACACAAACAAGACGTTTTTTCAATTTTTGATTGAGCTTCGTATTGAACATGCCTGCCAGCTCCTAAACCGAGAAGCAGACCAACTTTCAATTCTGGAAATTTCGGAACAATCTGGGTTTACTTCCATTTCCAACTTCAATCGACAATTCAAAAAACTAAAAAATGTGATTCCTTCTAGGTTTGTTGCTCAGCAAAAAGGAATAAAACCTACTTAAAGACACACTCTAGTTTTCTGTAACACCAAACTTATATGTACAATAAGAAATATATGTTTCTCCTGGTTCTAAGCGCGTACTCGGAAATTCAGGATGATTGGGAGAGTCAGGAAAATGTTGTGTTTCCAAACAAAAAGAGCCTCTACGAACATAAGGTTTTCCACTTTTACCTAAATCCGATCCGTTCAAAAAGTTGCCTCCATAAAACTGAACCCCAGGTTCAGAAGTGTATACCTCTAATGTGCGCCCACTATTGGGCTCCACTACCTTAGCTGCAAATGTTAAGCCCTCACGGTTTTTAGGCACTTCATTAAGAACAAAGTTATGGTCATATCCATTTCCTAACTTCAGCTGGTCAAAATCAACTTCAATATCTTTTCCTATAGCTTTTGGAGTTCTAAAATCAAACGGAGTCCCTGCTACATTCATCAATTCTCCAGTAGGAATCAATCCACTATCCACAGGCGTGAACTTATCTGCGTTCAATATTACTATATGGTCGTTTACAGTTCCCTCGCCTTCACCTTTCAGGTTAAAAAAAGAATGATTGGTCAGGTTTACATAGGTTGGCTTATCCGTTCTTGCCTCATAATTAATTTGTAGTGCATTATCATCCGTAAGTATATAACTCACCTTAACATCTAAATTACCGGGATATCCTTCTTCCATATCTGGTGAAACACGGCTAAAACTAATACTGTTATCCGTATGGTCATCAACCTTCCAAACTACGCTCTCAAAACCAACCAAACCTCCATGAAGGTGGTTTTCATTATTATTAATAGCTAAATCATAGGTTTTATTATCTAAAGTAAATTTTCCTTTTGCTATACGATTTCCGTATCTACCTATTACTGCGCCAAAAAAGTTCTTTTTTGCTCTATAATCCTCCAAATTATCAAAACCCAAAACCACATCATCAAACTTACCATCTCTATCCGGCACATATAAGGAGACTAAACGCTGACCGTAATTTGTAAAAGTAACCTCCATACCATTGGCATTAGTTAGAACGTAGAACTTTACAGAATCTCCTTCAATAGTTCTAGTAAAATCTGCTGCGTTAATATTTTGCTCATATTTAGCTCTTGGTGTTTCTAAAACGGATTCGGTCATTTTTTCTTTTTTCTTTTGATTACAAGAAATGCTTATAGTACTGGCAAGGCTACAAGCGATTAGTAGTTTTATAATTTTCATAATAATAAAGATATCTAGATTTGATAAAACCTTGAGCAATTTAATTAAAAAAGTAATGGACCTGCGTACTAAATATTATCTAGCAAGAGACCGGTTCTATTTGTTTTCATTATTTTTGGAAACTTTATGAAAGCATAACTCATACAACATGAAAAAACTCATAATCCTTAGCATAGGATTGGCTATGGCCTGTAATTCATCGCAAACCACTGTTTCCGATGGAAATAAAACTGTAGCTACTAAATCTGCTCAAACCCCAGAAACTTTCGCCGAGACTATAACCGAAAGTGAACTAAAAGAACACTTGTACACCTATGCCTCAGATGAATTTGAAGGTAGGGAAACAGGTAAACCCGGACAGAAAAAAGCGGTTGAATATTTAAAAGCAGCATATGAAAAACTGGGGATCCCAGCTGCTCAAAAGAACGGTAATTACTACCAAGAAGTACCACTTGAAGTCAGCGAGCTGCCTATCGGTTCTCTTACTATTGATGGCACAGAGTACGCTTTGGGAGAAAATTTCTTGACGTTTTCAAAAGCACAAGGGACTTTTAATACTATTATTTATGCTGGTTACGGTATTGAAGAAGGAGATTATTCAGATTACAAGAATATTGACGTCAATGGAAAAGTGGTTTTGGTAAAGTCCGGTGAACCTCTGGATTCCAATGGAAACTACTTGTTATCCGGAACTTCAAAAAAATCTATCTGGAGTAATATGTCCGAATCCTTGGGCAAGCGTTTAGAATTAGCTACTTCAAAAGGTGCTAAGGGCATTCTTTATTATGACGAAACTAACTTTTCTCGCTTTAAAAGTAGATTTCAGTGGATGAAAAATAATGATAGCGGTAGAATGGAATTGGCAAAGGATGAAGCCGACCAATTTTTTAATTTCTTGATCAATGCTAAACTTGCGAAGGCTATATTACCAGGAATTCAATCTGACGACAAACCGAAAAAAATAGCTAAAAAACTCGACATAAATGTGAGAAGCGAAAATGACGGTATTCAGTCCGAAAATGTAGTTGCCGTTCTAAAAGGTTCTGAAAAGCCCAATGAATATTTGGTTATCTCATCTCATTTAGATCATATTGGTATTACCGCAGATGGCGAAATCAATAATGGGGCCGATGATGATGGTTCCGGTACAGTTAGCCTTTTAGAAATTGCCCAAGCCTTTAAAAAAGCGGCGGATGCCGGGCAAGGTCCCAAACGTTCCATTGTTTTTTTACATGTTACCGGTGAAGAAAAAGGACTACTAGGTTCTCAATACTATGCGGATATCGATCCTATCTTTCCATTGGAAAATACAGTAGCCAACCTTAATATTGATATGATAGGTAGAATTGACCCCAAACGTACGGGTGATCGAAACTATATTTATTTGATAGGTTCCGATAAACTAAGTACCGATTTACACGAACTATCTGAGGAGGTCAATACCAAATACACCAATATTGAATTGGATTACACCTATAATGATGAAAACGACCCTAACCGTTTTTACTATAGAAGTGATCACTACAATTTTGCAAAGAACAATATTCCGATCATCTTCTACTTTAATGGTACGCATGATGATTACCACAGACCGGGAGATACACCGGATAAAATTAATTATGACCTTTTAGAAAACCGTACGCGTTTAGTTTTCTATACCGCTTGGGAAGTTGCGAATAGAAAAGACCGTATTGTGGTTGATAAAGCAGCTAAATAAAGTTAAAACACTTTGGAAAAAACCTGCCCGAAACGGCAGGTTTTTTTGTGCCATAAATTCAGTAATATTGAAAACCAAAAAAGCCCTATCAATTAAGACAAGGCTTTTTATTTCGGGGTGGAAGACCGGTTTCGAACCGGCGACCTCTTGAACCACAATCAAGCGCTCTAACCAGCTGAGCTACAACCACCATTTGTAAGCGGTTGCAAAGATACTTTTTTTCATGTAATCTTTCAAAATAAAACTTCTGTTATTTTTACACTTGGTTATATTACCTCTTAGAACAGGTTGATAATGAATACCTAAAGATCAAGAAAAAACTAAAAATCATCGACAAAGTGCAACATACACACGCTAAAACACACAATTTTTAGCGTTTCACAACAATTATTAGAGATATCTACATCATGTAGATACATTAGATGAATAATTAATTTTTATAATGCTTTTTGGCAAAAAAAATTCTTTGATTTCCAACCCATTACCTCAAATAGGCTTTTTCCTTTTTGGTATACTAGTTTTATGTACAACACAAATAAGGGCACAGCATGAGACAAAGGATAGTTTAGAAACTAGAATTAAAGAATTAAGAAACACTCCCAATTTTTCTGCTAAAGATACTACGCACATAGACTTGCTAAATGACTTAGCCTATGAATTAAGGTATTATAAGGCAGATAGCCTTCTACAACTCTCACAACTTGCCCTAGACTACAGCAAATCCACTAATTATAGAACAGGGGAAAGTTTTGCCTTGATTGGAATAGGTCTTTATTACTCAGATAAAGGAAGTCATAAAAAAAGTATACTCTATTTTAAAAATGCACTTTCCGTTGGTAAATTATCAAAATCTTCAACAACAGTATTGTCGGCACAAAATTACCTTGCTTCTGAATTTGCTTACATAGGCAACTATGCAAAAGCGTTAATCTATTATTTAGAAGGAATAGACATTGCAAATGAAATGGACAATAAGAAGATGTTATCCATACTCAATGAAAATGTAGCCAACCTATATGCTTCCCAAAAAGACTATGTTCAAGCACTAGAATTTTACAAAAAAGTAAAAAAGATCAATGAAGAAATTGGTAATGAGATATACTCCGCCGAAACAATGAGTAACATAGCCTCTCTTTATGCCGATATGGGCGAACTAGAATATGCTATGTACAATGCCAATGCCGCTATTGCTATTTTTGAAAAAAACAAAATAATGGAATGGCTAGCGTATGCTTATTCTATTAAGGGCAAAGCTTATTTAAAAGGAGGTAAAAATGAATGGGCCTTATATTGGTATAGGCAAAGCGAAATGCTTCATGAAAAAATACAAGATGAGCGTGGCAAAATAGAATTGCTAAACGGTATGTCTCAAGCCTATTTAGGAATAGGAAAAGATAGTATATCTGAAATGTATGCCTTAGATGCCTTTGCTATTTCTAAGGGTATTAAAGATATGGAGGGCTCTCAACAATGTGCTAAAACCCTATATAAAATCAACAAGAATAAAGAGGATTATACAGAAGCCTTAAAGTACCATGAGATATTTCAGTCATTATCAGATACTTTATCTCGTAATGAAAACAAAAAGAGCTTAACCATGCTAAAAACCAAAATGGAGCATGAAAAGCAAAAGGCAGACCTTATTGAGGAAAACAACAAGCAACTAGATATGCAAAGGGCTTACGTTAATGTAGCCTTAGGTATTCTTTTAATTTTTATTGTAGTCACTTTACTAGTAGGTAGAAGTGAAAAAATCCAAAAAAACTTAAACTTAGAACTTCAGAAGAAAACAGAGGATTTAGAGCAAAATGAACTTGCCTTACATGAAATAAACCGTACTAAAGACAAACTTTTTTCTATCATTGGTCATGACCTTCGTGGACCTATTGCCGCTTTCCAGGGGTTACTAAAATTATTTAAGGATGGTGAGATAGAGCAAAATGAATTTATGGGATTCATGCCCAAACTTTCACATGATATAGACCACATATCCTTTACTTTAAACAATCTATTAACTTGGGGGCAGACTCAAATGAATGGTGCAGTTACTAGACCAGAAGTCGTTGCGCTGGAAACAGTAGTTAAAGATAATATTGATTTACTCTCTGAGATAGCAAAAATCAAATCTATACGTCTTGTAAATCATTTAGAAGCCAAAACACTTACTTGGTCAGATAGCAACCAAATAGATATTGTGGTTCGTAACCTTATAAGTAATGCTCTTAAATTTACACCTGAGAATGGTATGGTTACCATTACAGCTATTGAAAGAAAACAACAATGGCAAGTTTCCATTAGAGATACTGGTGTTGGTATGACCGAAAAAACGATTGAAAAACTCTTTTTAGAAAACTCCACCTTAACAACCTATGGCACCAATAATGAAAAAGGCACAGGTTTAGGTCTCTCATTATGTAAAGAAATGATAGAGAAAAATGACGGTAAAATCTGGGTAGAGAGCCTTTATAGGAAAGGGAGTACTTTTCACTTTACCTTACCCAAGGCTAAAAATAAATACCAACGAACGGCTTAAATTAGGTCGTCAATATTTTTTACTGCTACAAAGCGTTCGGTTGTAAAGCCTTCTGCATACTCCACTCCTACCAATCTTCCTAAATCCTTAGCTCTGTAATTTACGCTTTCAATAAAGGTTTTACTACTTATTGGTGTTTCTGGCTCTTTACTCGCAGGGTCATGAAATTGTGACGAATATGCCAATATTGCTTCTGTCTTCTTTTTTATAAATTCTGAAACATCAACAACAAAATCAGGCTTTATATTTTTCCATTGAATATAATGATATACTACTTTTGGTCTCCATTGCCCTTGGTTTGTTCTTTCACCATCTAACTGTGTCTCAATTTTCACCAATCCGCTTAAAAAACAGGCATCACTAACCAATTTACTTCCTTTACCATGGTCAATATGACGGTCATCTATGGCATTACACAAAACCATATCTGGTTGGTATTTTCGTACCATTTTAATGATTTCTAATTGATGTTCTTTATCGTTTACAAAGAAACCATCTGCAAAGCCTAGGTTCTCCCTAGCCGATACTCCTAATATTTTAGCGGCAGCGGCAGCTTCCCTATCTCTAATTTCCGCCGATCCTCTTGTACCGAGTTCACCACGGGTCAAATCTATTATCCCTACTTTTTTGCCCTTGGCAATTGCTTTGGCAATGGTAGCCCCGGCGCCAAGTTCAACATCATCCGGGTGGGCGCCAAAAGCTAATATATCTAATTTCATTTTGTGTTTTTCAATATTATATGGAGTATGAATTAACTAGTCGTTACTTCTTTACCTAACCTTACTTTTTTCAGTGCTTGTTCTATATCCGCTATTAAATCTTCTGTATCTTCTATACCCACAGAAAAACGGATCAATCCATCTAAAATACCCTGTTTTTCCCTTTCTTCAGAGCTTAAAAGCGCATGAGATGTTTTGGTTGGGGAAAGTACAGTGCTTTCTACACCCGCTAAGCTCATAGAAGGTTTTATGAGTTGTAATTCTTTTTGGAACTGCGCCGCATCATACTCTTCATGCAATTCAAATGACATCATGCCACCAAAACCATGCATTTGAGATTTTGCCAGCTCATGATCAGGGTGGTTCTCTAAACCTGGGTAATACACTTTATTCACAGCTTTGTTCTCATGAAGATATTCCGCCATATGCTGGGCATTCTCATTTTGTGCCTTCACCCGTATTCCCATGGTCTTTAAACTTCTTTCCAAAAGCCAAACAGTATAATCACTTAAGCTTCCTCCAAAATTCTTTGCCAAACCAAAAATACGATTGATATTTTCTTCGGATGATGCAACAGCACCAGCTAAAATATCTGAGTGACCTCCCATATATTTTGTAGCACTATGAATAACCACATCTATACCAAAATCTATAGGGTTTTGATTTACCGGACTAGCAAAGGTATTGTCTATCATGGAAACTAGATTGTGTTTCTTAGCTAGTTTTGCAATAGCATCTAAATTGGTAATCGTTAGCAACGGATTAGAAGGCGTCTCAATATATATAACCTTAGTATTGGACCTAATTTTTTTCTCAAAATCTTCTGAACGCCAGCCCTCGGTAAAAGAATATTCAATACCAAATTTCTCAAACTCTTCAACTACCAAATTATACGTACCTCCGTATAAAACCTGCTGCAGAACAATATGATCTCCCGCCCTTAAAAAAGCCATTAGAGAAGTAGTAATAGCGGCCATACCGCTACCAAAAATTAAACCAGCCTCAGTATGTTCCAAAGCTGCAATCTTTCTACACAAGGCTTCTTGATTGGGTGTGTTAAAGTATCTTGGGTACCTTTTTACTTCTACATCTTCAAAAGCGTATGAACTGCTCATGTAAAGAGGAGAAATGGCTCCTTTAAATTGTTCATCTTTAACTTCGCCCACATGGGTACAAATTGTATTCAGCCCTATTTTCTTCTGATGCATATTTTCCGAAATTTAGAAAGATAAAGTTACAAAAAGAGTATTAGACACTCACCTTTTTCCAATTGCCTTTTTTAAACCAAACCATAGAAATTACCGCCAACAACACCTCAGCAGCGGTAATGGCTATAAAGACACCCATTGCTCCCATTTTAAAGGTGATAGCCGCTAGATAAGCAAATGGTAATTGAAACAGCCAAAAAGCAATAAGATTAATTTTTGTTGGGGTACCTGTATCTCCCGCACCATTAAAAGCTTGGGTTACGACCATACCATAAGCGTAAAATATATACCCTACGGCAATAATCTGAAGACATAACCCTCCATTTTCCACCACAACGGGATTGGTATTGAACCACCCTACGATATCATAGGCAAAAAAGAAATATATCAATGAAACAAGACCCATAAAATAGGCATTGTATTTGCCTGTTTTCCAAACCGAAGTTTCCGCTCGTTCCGGTTGTTGAGCTCCAAGGTTTTGTCCTACTAAAGTAGCCGCTGCGTTACTCATACCCCAAGATGGCATTAAGGTAAACAGCATAACCCGGATAGCTATCGTATAACCCGCCAACACTTCACTACCAAATTCTGACATCATACGCATTAAAAACACCCAGCTAGAAGTACCTATTAAAAATTGCGCGATTCCCCCTAGTGAAACCTTAATCAGATTAAACATTACGCTAAAACGAATAACCATATCCTTAAACCCAATTTGTATTCGGCTCCATCCAAAAAACAAAACGGCCAATTGAAACAAAACAGCTGTTCCTCTACCTATATTTGTAGCAATAGCAGCGCCCATTACTCCGTATTCAGGAATTGGCCCCCATCCGAAAATAAAAATAGGATCAAGAATAATATTGAGTCCGTTGGATAGAACCAATGCCCACATAGCCACGGAAGCATCACCAGCTCCTCTAAAAATGGCATTGATCAAAAACAGCAATAGGATAGTAATATTGCCTCCTAACAAAAGCTGAGTGTATCCGTAACCTTCAGCAATTAAATCGGGTTCTGCTCCCATTAGCGCAAGTATATCTTCAGCATATAAAAATCCAAAGACACCTACTACTATAGAGACCAAGACCCCTAAAGCAATTGCTTGAACTGCGGCTTCTTGAGCGCCCTTTACATCTTTTGCTCCTATTCTTCTGGCTACAATAGCAGTTGCGGCCATACTAAGCCCTATGGCGACTGCATAAACCAAAGTGACTACAGATTCGGTTAAACCAATGGTAGCTACAGCATTTACGCTTACTTGTGAGACATAAGCAATATCTACAATAGCAAAAATGGATTCCATCATCATCTCCAAAATCATGGGGATGGAAAGCATAAATATAGCCTTGCGGATGCTTCCGGTCGTAAACTCTGTTTCTTTACCCGTAACGGCAACTATAAAGTACTGAAACAGTCTTTTAAAAGTGATTCTATTTAAATGTGGCATTTGAAATGAAGTTATGTTGATAAAAAGAGAAGTATGTCAAAACCGAACGAAGAAGGCTCGATTGATTTCTAGGCAAAAACCTAACGACATCTGTATGGAAAAATATTTTTATAACTTCATGATACAGCAAAGATGCGAAAAAAAGTGGCTTAGTTTATCTAAAAAGAAGAAAAAACAAAACCGCCCTAAGTATAATAGGCTCAAAATGAACACTTATCATACTTAAAACGGTTCGTATAATTTAATGCTTATAAGGTGTTAGAAACAGCACACCTCAACATTTCCCTATTTCAATTCCAACTCCTTGATTTCAACATCAGATGTACCTCTTATGGCCTCATAATCTGCAATCAATTCCTGTAATTTTTCTGGGTTTTCTTTTGCCACGTTTTTGGTCTGGCTCAAATCTTCTTTTACATTATACAATTGGTACTCACTGTCATTACCCAATTCAATATTAACTTGAGTATTTACAGCTGAACCTTTGTACGGCGGAATCATTGCCCAGTCTCCTTTTCTTAAGGCAGTTCTAGAACCTGCTTCTAAAACCAATTCTGTTCTACCCTTATCTGTTTTACCCAAAAAGGTATCCAAAAAGTTCTCACTATCCTCACCTTTTTTATCACTACCCGCTAAAGCAGCCATTGAAGTCAATAAATCTACCTGACAAACCAAAGCATCTGATTTACCCGGTGCAATTTTCCCTTTCCAATAGGTAATAAAAGGTACACGAGTACCCGCTTCGAACAAACTGTATTTACCACCTCGTAGAACACCTGCTGGCGTATGCTTACCAAGTTTCTCTTCAGAATCATCATAATACCCATCATTTACAACGGGACCGTTATCACTAGAGAATACGATAAGTGTATTTTCTAATAAACCTTGTGTCTCTAACGTCTTCATGAATTCACCTACAACCCAATCCGCCTCAAGAATAACATCGCCACGAGGACCCATACCTGATTTACCTGCAAATCTTGGATGTGGCGTACGCGGTACATGTGGTTGCTGTAAAGCATAGTACAAGAAGAAAGGTTCATTTTTATGGTCCGTTACATAAGCTTGTGCTTTCTCTAAAAAGTGATCCGCCATATCAACATCCTTCCATTTAGCAGCTTCACCACCTTTCATGTAACCAATACGTGGAATTCCGTTTACAATACTATTATTATGACCGTGATGCCATTTCATAGTTGTCAACTCCGGATTATCCAAACCAGTTGGTTCTCCTTCAAAGTTTTTCTTGTAATTTACTTCTATAGGATCATTGGGGTCTAAGCCATCTACATTACCATTATCTATATACACGGTAGGAACCCTATCTTGAGTTGCGGCAAGGATATAAGAATAATCAAAACCAACTTCGTTAGGTCCAGGAGATACTCTCTCGTTCCAATTTACATTTCCACTTCCTAAGCCTAAGTGCCATTTACCAACTATACCTGTGGCATAGCCTTTTTCTTTTAGCACTTTAGGTACGGTAAGCTGATCTGTGCTGATAATTAACGGAGCTGTTCCCGGAAGTATTTTTGCATCTTTATTTCTCCAAGGATATCTACCTGTAAGGATAGCATACCGGCTAGGTGTACAAGTGGCCGAAGTAGCATAACCATTGGTAAATTGAACACCACCTTCCGCCAAGGCATCAATATTGGGCGTACTCAATTCGGTTGCTCCATACGAACTGAGATCTCCATAACCTAAATCATCCATGTAAATAAAAACGATATTCGGTTGCTTTGGACTTTCGTCTTTTACCTCCTTTTTTTCTTCCTTTGACTTACAGCCGGATAACACCAGCAATAAGGTGGCGCCACTCAAAAAATACTTCCTTAAACTTGTCATGAACTGTTTTGTATTTATAAATTAATCTACTCTCAAATTTATTCCTTTTCGCTTAAATAGAAATTACCTTTTTAGGATCAATGGTTATTTCTATACCACTTATGGTTTTTTCTGTTGCCCCTTCCCCTATAAGCACGGTATACTTGCCTAATTCGTAAACTGAAGGTGTATAAGTGTTTCCTTTAATCCGCATAGCATGTATTAGCTCTTTGGTATCTTCCTTTATGATTTTTAATACCTGATCAGCCGACTCTATCTCTAATTTTGGAAGGTAACCAATAGGTCTTCTTCCGTCATTATCCGATTGTTGAATAGTTAATGGCCATCCAGGATAGGTATTCTCCTTAGAATCAACATCCAAATTTGCCAGAAAGCGGATAGCTTCCATTTTTATTGTTCGCTCCGTAGTATCAAAAGTAACTATACCATAACCGGAAGCTTTCTTCTGTGCTTTCTGGTAACGATCAAATTCTTCTTCAAAGTCATCCGTAGGATTACCAACGGCATAGATGTAATTGTCATTTCCAAAACCATCTCGGTAACATCCCGTATTGGGTAAACCATGTTCAGGTCTATCCGTGAAAGGAACATTCACAGAATCTGGTTGTCCCCATCTAGGATAACCTGTAGAAATAGCTGGTGTACAGAACGTCCAACCTCCATCTCTAGGTTCATTAATACTGTATTGGACCATAAATGGCAAATGCTGATCACCATTAATATGAAAAGCACATGCTTTTCTAATTGTTTCAACCACTTTATCTCGTTTAGATTTTGGCCAGCCACCGGAATCAAGGTCGCCATACAAAAACTCTTTTGTTGGGCCGTGATGTGTTCCTACGTTGGAGAATAAAGTCTGACTAAGTAAAACTTTCATATTAGCTCCTTGCCAATCTCCAACCCAATTATTAAGAAAGAGGAGTTGTCTTTGCCCCATAAACGAGAGGGTATCATTATCTAACTCTTGTTGTGTTGCAGGAGCTGTCAAATGATCTATTCTCCCTTCTCCTGCCCTAACCATTTCTGGACCTGATTTAAAAAGACGGTCACTAACTATGGCAAAGCTCACTCTTCCATATACCAACTGGGTATACCACGTACTGATATCTGATTTCATCGGAGCCTGATCATAAGCTTCTGGCATATGCCCACATTGCGTTTTATTTACAACGTTTACAAAATTGGGAGTCTGTACCAAACCACCATGGGCATCACGCACTTTCTCCCATTCTTCAAATGAGATTCCTTCTCCCCCTTCTCCCCAAAGGTTTCCTTGATACACATCATGATCATCCGGTGTACATACACTTGGTCTATTTTTTAGAACATCGCCAAACGCCCATCCGAACATATACCATTTGCCCAAATAATTTAAAATAGCCTTGTTTTCCGGTTGTCTTTTAATAGGATAACCACCGTTACCTTCATACAATTGGTCTCCTGAAAAATAGAGCATATCCGGATTGGACTTATCTAAATTTTCAACCAAAGGACGGTACGGAAACCCCATAGCATGCTGACATGTGAGTCCGCCAAAGGTTAAAGCTCTATCCGTAGGTTCTTCACGTATAACGCCTTCGTAACTATGTTTTTCTTTATCCAAACTGTAACGCAAACGGTATTTTACATCTTTGGAAGCATCCCAGTTAGCAACAGAAAAAATTGAAGTAAAAGAAACAGGATCTATCTGAACCTTTGTCTCTTTTACCCATTTCCCTTTCCTCAAAAACTGCAGTTCCACCTTTTGTGAGTCTTTGGCTCCTACAGGCGGTAATTGAGCGGTAAGCTTTAAATTCCCTTGCGACAAGGTATACATTGCCCATAAAATAGGACCAAAACTGTTATCAGGTTCATGTTGAACTTTTGTTCCAGACAATTGTACATCACTCCACCAAAAAGTACTCTCCTTTTTTTCACTACCCTTATTCTCTAAAGCTACTAATCCATCAAAATTACCCTTGATAGTATTTTTTAAGGTGATGGTTTTACCCGTGGCATCAGTTGCCTCTAGAATCAATTCTGTAACATCTGATTTATTTTGCCCTTTAAGTTGAAGGGTGAAATTTTTAAAATCGAATTCCTTTGGAAGTGTTTCTTTCTTCTTATCAATATATATTTCCCTATCTAGATTTACCCCTACGGATATACCTTTACCAAAATAACAGGCAGCTTTTACACTTTTAGGATCTGTGAAATCTTTAATTCCTACGGAAAAACCAACACCTCCTTTTTTGCCCTTATCCTGTAGCAAACCTAAATTGCTCTTTAACACAAAATCACCTTGATTTTCTCCTAACACATGGGTTAAGATATGTAGCCTTGACTGCTTTTCTACACCGGAAAATTCCAATCTGTTGTTTTTTATTTCCCAATCTTCCATGGGCACCGCCCAGAAGGAGCTACCAATCCATACCCTATCATTCAACTTTTTAAAATCCGCTGCAAAACTAGAGCTAGCAGAATCTAATAATGCCCCTTTCTCAAACACCATTTCTTTGGCAAGAATAGGATTAAAAGGACTTGCCAGCATGGGCACGGCAAGTCCTAAATTTTGTATGAACTTTCTTCTTTTAATGGTCATGCTTAGTTTCCTAATTTAGGATTAACGTTAACCTCTGATTCAGGAATAGGCCAAACATCATCCGTTCCTGCCCTGAAATTTTTGGTCGTCACGTACCATCTTGATTGTGGGTCAATTTTCTTTGATGTGGTTGGGTATAAGGTTGAATTAGGAAAAGGAGCTCCCCAAAAGTCTCCAGTTAAAACCTCATCACCAATATCCCATCTAAAAATATCCCAAAGGCGCTGACCTTCCAATGCCAATTCAATTCTTCTTTCATTTCTTAAAATTGGACGAAGTGCTGCTGCGTCTGTTTCTGTTATTGGTGGAAGCCCTACTGATGCTCTACCTCTAACCATATTGATAGTTTCATCTAACAAAGCTTGTGTTATAGGATTACCCGCTTCTAACTCCGCCTCTAAATAGCTTAACAAAACCTCCGCATACCTAATAATTGGCATATTTCCGCCATAATCAGATCTTAAATTTCCGCTGAACGATTCATCAAAGAACTTTCTTAATCCATATCCTGTTCTTGTTGCCTGTTTAGAATAGGTCAACTGATCCAAAGACTCTGTATGATCCGGGTGACAATCATAAATATTATCTCCAAACGAAGAACCATCCCAAAGTAGGTTATATCTAAACCTTGGATCTCTATTAGCTCCCATATCATCATAATCAAACTTAGGGTCATCATATGACAATGGCGTACCGTCATCAAAACCATACGCATCTGCCAAACTACCCAAAGGGTTAACTATATGCCAACCTGAAGATACAGCAGGATACGCATGCTGTGGTAAAGAGTTACCAGCTTGACCTCCAAAATACTGAGTGCTGAAAATGTTTTCGCTGCTAGCTTCATTAACCGGTGTAAAAAGAGAAGCATAATCTGGATCTATGATATTTTCGCCCATATCTATGATTTCTTTGTACACCTTGGAGGCTTCTGTAAAATTCTTTTCTCCAAGGTACATTCTACCCAAGAAAGCCAAAGCAGCTTGTTTACTTGCCCTACCTGCTTCTGAACCAGACAATTGCCCAAATGATGGTAAATCAGCTACTGCTGCTTGCAGCTCCGCAATTACAAAAGAAACTAATTCTGCCTTAGACACCTTATCTACATTATTTGCTTCTTCTGGCGTTAACGTAGAAGTAACCAAAGGAGCACTTCCCCAGAACTGAGAAATATAAAAATACGTTGAAGCTCTTAAAAAACGAACCTCGGCACTCATTCTATCTATTTTAGCCTGCTCCATATTAACATTACCTACATTCTCTAAGAAATCATTGCATATAGCAATTCTCTTATAGGAACCGCTCCAATAGCCGTTTATTACATTGTTATTGGGCAACAATGTTCCATCCGTAAGCCGGTTTTGAGTAGAGTTGTCTCCTCTACGGTCATACGCATTGTCCGTTGCGAACTCCATGAAAACAATTCCACAATACGTCCACCAATCTGATGGCACCACTTGTGTCCCGTATTCAATAGCGCCGCGGTAAGCACCTGTTAAAGCAATATTTGCATTGGACTCAGAAGTCCAAAAATTATCTTTCGCAAAAGCGTTACTCGGAAACTGTTCCAGTTCTTCATCACATCCAGAAAAGAGTATTAGTGCCATGCCCAAAACAACAAACCGAGCAATGGATGGTATGCGACCTATATATGTGTATAAAAAGTTTGTCATCTTCTAAAATTTTAAGTTTAAACCAAAGGTGTAGGTAGTTAAAATAGGATAATAGCCCCCTGAAGAGTTAATCTCCGGATCCCATCCATCTCTATACGAGTTGAACGTATGTAAATTCTCTGCACCTATATAAACTCTAAGGTTATCAATGCTTATCAGATCCGTTAAAGAATCTGGGAAATTATATCCCAATTGTACATTTTTAACTCTCAGGTAGCCGGCATCAATAACCCAGAAATCAGAAGTTGCCGTATTTGGCGTTCCACTGTTAGTAAGTACTTCCAATCTTGGGTAACCAGGGTTACGAACTGGATTGTTAGCGTCAAAACGACCATCCATCTGCCATCTTTGAATATTACCTAGATTGAAAAAAGCATATCCTGCATAGTTATCTAACCTACCTTGTACTCCGCTAACTCCTTGTAGAAATAAGGAAAAATCAAAGTTTTTATAATTTAAGTTGATATTAGCTCCATACGTGTATTTTGGAATACGACTACCTAAATATGTACGATCATAAGTAGGATCCACTTTTCCATCTGGTACACCATCAGGACCGCTAATATCTTTAAACCTAAAATCACCTGCCTGAGAAGAAGGATTAACAGCGGTCTGATCGGCCCAACCTGTTACCTCTCCATCATTTAAGAACACACCATCTGTCTTATAACCGTAGTACATTTGCATTGGATGCCCAATAAAAAGGTCAGAACCATTACCTACAAAACCATTTGGTTGCTCTACGTTACCCAAACCTAGAGTTACCACTTCATTATTAATTAAGGAGAAGTTTCCATTAATGGAATAACTGAAATCGCCTTTACTACCTCTGTGTCCCAAATCAAACTCCCATCCTGTATTCTTAACAGCTCCAGTGTTGGTTTCACTAATACCTACTCCCAAAACAGAAGACACACTAGAGGATGGTTTAAAAAGTACATCTGTAGTATTTCTTCTAAAGTATGTAGCGTTAAAAGTCAATTTCCCATCAAAAAAACCAGTCTCAACACCCACATCTGTAGTTTCTGTTGACTCCCATTTTATGTTTGCATCACGATAGTTAGAGTACGCAGCCCCTGTTGAAAGACCACCGCCTAGAGCATAATCACGCCCTGAAGCCAATACTGTTTGGTACGGGTAATTACCAATATTTTGATTTCCTAAAATACCCCAAGAACCTTTAAATTTTAAGTTTGACAACCAACTTACATCTTGTAAAAAGCTTTCTTGAGAAGCTCTCCAACCTACTGCAGCAGCAGGAAAAACAGCATATTTATTGTTTTTTGGAAACCTAGATGAGCCGTCATACCTAAGTGTAGCTTCAAAAAGATAACGCTCATCAAAACTATATTTCAATCTAGAAAAGAAAGATTGTAACGCCCATTCTGAATCAAACCCTGCCGTTTGTTGATTCTCTGCGCTACCAAGATCTAACACTGTATAGTCATTACTAGCAAAATCTTGACGATACCCGTTAAAAAATGAAAACTCTTCATTCTCAAAAGAATATCCACCCAAGAAACTAAAGTCATGCACCCCTACTTCTTTAGACCATTCACCTGTAAACTGTAGTGTTTTGTATATCTCTTTATTGCTATATTGATTTAAATACGATTGACCTAAGTTAGTCGTTTCATTTAAACGTTGGGATGCGTAGTAAGAACGCTCTTCATGTAAAGTAAAGTTATACCCACCTATTGCAGAGAAAACCAAATTGTCATTCGGCTTGTAATCTAGTTTTACATTTACACCAGCTTTAGTACGTGGGTTCTCTAAATAAGAATCTGACGCTAACCATGCAACAGGAGTTCCACCACTTTCTGGTCCTATACCGTAATTACCTTGAGAATCTTGACCCAACTCTATAGCGGGGTATCGTACCGCATTTGACACTAATTGACTAACGAAACTTCCTCCATTATTACTGGCATCATTAGACCTATTGGATTCACTTTGGTACCCAGACCCTTTATTACCTGTCACCTGTGGTTCTTCTCTTTTTTCAACAGAACCAAAAAACCGTGTGTTCAGACTAAATTTATCCCCAAGCTTATTCTGAAGATTCATTCTAAAATTATACCTACTAAAACTATTTTTAGGTACAATTCCATCTTGCTCCAATATACCTACAGAAACATAATATTTGTTCTTTTCATCACCTCCGTTAAGCGTTAATGTATGCGATGTTTGCACTCCATTCTTAGAAAAAAGGTCTTCTAAAAATTTTGTGTTCGGATAATTATCAGGGTCATCTTGGGCTTTATATTTTGCAATATCTTCTGCAGAAAAACTATTACTCCCAGACGCTATATTATACATTTCTGCATACTCCCAAGAATCTACAAATTCAGGAAGTTCTGTAGCTGCATTGAAACCGACATAGCTATTATAATTGATTGAAAATTTATTGTCTGCACCATTTTTTGTTGTAATAAGAATTACTCCGTTTGCAGAACGTGCACCATAAATTGCAGCAGAAGACGCATCTTTCAAAACAGAAATAGATTTAATATCATCAGGATTAATATCATTCATACTACCTGCGATACCATCTATCAAGACCAAGGCATCTGGCGTAGCTCCAAAAGAACCAACCCCTCTAACGTTTATATTTCCACCACTCTGACCCGGTCTACCTGAACGTTGTACTACCGTAACACCTGGCATTTGACCTGTAATAGCTTGTGATACTTGTGTTACCGGCCTATTTTCTATGTCTTTAGACGATACTTGAGAAACAGAACCAATTACGTTCACTTTTTTCTGCGTACCAAAACCTACTACTATTACTTCATCTAGTCCTGCTGCACTTTCTACTAACTTAATATTAAAAGTTGTTTGCCCAGATGCGGGTATTTCTTTAGTAGCAAAACCTATATATGAAACGACTAAAATAGCATCTTCAGAACTTAATTCTATACTAAAATTACCATCAAAATCTGCCGTAACACCATTTGTGGTTCCTTTTTCTACCACATTTGCTCCGGCTAAGGGTACACCAGTTTCATCAGTTATAATTCCACTAATTGATTGTTGATCATCAAGCTCTTTGTTTATTGGAACTTCTTCTGAAACTTTGTACTGTGCATTGTTTTTTAATACAATCTGGTTTTTTACTATAGTGTAGACAACGTCTTCACCAAAAACCATGTGTAATACATCTTTTATAGGTGTCTTCTCTACGTTGAGCGTCACTCGTTTAGCAACATTCAATTGCCCCGTTTTGTAGAAAAACCGAAATTGACTCTGCCTCTCTATTTTTTTTAGGATACTTTCAATAGACTCGTTGCTGGCCTCAATAGTAACCTTCTTATTTTGCGAATAAGAATTCGCATGAAGATTGAACAAGGCAAAAGCAAACATTAGAATGGAGATTTTCACTGTGCGATTCTTGTTAAGAATGTTTTTCATAAGAATGAAAAACAATGGTTTTTTTTCCATAATTTTAAAGGATTTTGGTTTGTTATTACTCGGACTGAAATCACTTTTGGTCGGGGGACGTGGCAGCGTACCCTCGACTTTTTTTAAACTCTATATTACATCATTCTTTGGTTGGTTTTTTAATTAGTATTTGATTATTAGTTATCTCGTAATCGAACTCTGCACTCTCTTTAAAAGTGTCCAATAAATCTTCAATAGTTTCATTTTGAAAAGCCCCTCTAAAGCGAACCGATTCTAGTTCCGTATAGCTATTTTCAATTTCAACCCCATACCGGCGTTCAATCTTCTTAATAATGTCTCTGAACGGCTCGTTATTAAAAACCAAATCGCCTTGGCGCCAGTTTAAATAATCGTTCACATCAACATCACTTATTGAAATATCTCCTTTAGATAAGGATGCCTTTTGTCCAGGCTCAAGAATACTGACCTCTCCTGTAGTATCTTCTAAATTTCTTTCACTTATCGCAACACTACCTTCTACAAGAACAGCATAGGTCTCTTCTTTTGCGTAGCTACTCACATTAAAATGGGTTCCTAAAACCTTAACATCCATATCTTTTGCCACAACAGTAAATTTATGTTTGGGGTCTTTGGCTACTTCAAAATAGGCCTCACCTTTTAAAAACACTTTCCGGTCTTTTCCTTCTACAAAACTTACCGGGTATTTTAAAGACGTATCTGCGTTTAGATGCACCAGTGTACCATCAGAAAGTTTAAGTTCAAAAGTCTTCCCTTTAGGAATAATAATTTCATTGTATACCAGCTCAGTAGTAGACTTACCATGATAGACCATTTGGTCATTAGATTGCGATGCTAAAACATTTCCGTCCGCATCAGTAATAGATTCCCCGCCTCCAACTATAATTTTCTTTGTTTGGTTGTCACCTGTCTTAAGAACAATAGCTTTATCTTCAATAACCAAAGTTGGTTTCTCAGTTGTATTACTACTGAAATAATTGAACGCAACGGCTAAACCTATTAAGCCCAAAAAAAGTGCTGCATACTTTAATAAAAATCGATTAAAATTGGTTTTCTTAGATTTAGGTATCTCGGTCTTTTCTGAAATTTTTTGCCAGACTTCTTGCTTTACCTCATTATCAAATCTAAAATTCGACATTTGGACATCCTCTCCTTGATATGATTCCAGAAATCGTTCCAACAGCTCCTTTTCTTCCTTGGAACATGTTTGATTCAAGTATTTCTTGAAGAGTTTTTTTGCTTTTTTTTCGTCCATTTATACCACAATTAAAAAACGATATCACTACTAAGTACCCAAATTAATGTGATGGTACACGTTAGGAGTCCATTATTTTTTAATATCGATAAAATAAAAGCGAAAAAATTATAATATTCTTATTCCTTAATCTAATACACTACACTGAAAAAACGAACTAAACATTTGATTTTCACAACTGTTACTAGATGAAATAGAACTTATTGAAGAAGAATCAGTGAAATAAAAGCAACTTCTTCTAATTGAAGATTATTTCGTAGAAAAGCCAGTGCTTTTGAAATTTGATTTTTTACGGCCTGTACAGATATCTCCAGCTCATCAGCAATTTCCTTGTTAGATTTATGATGATAGCGACTCAAAACAAATATATGCCTGCACCGTTTAGGCAGTTTAGCTACATGGTCTCTAATAATCTGATCAAGCTCTGAATATTCCAATTTCTGCGAAACATTCATTGAAACATCTATAATGTTTAAACGAGTTAAATCTTCCCTAGAAAATTTATTGTTTCTAAAATGATTGAATATTTGAAATTTTACCGCTTGAAAGAGATACGGTTTTAAAGAAGTTATAGTAGTTGTTTTCCTTTTGGCCCAAAGAGATATAAAAACCTCTTGGATGATATCTTCACATACAGTCTTTTCCTTGATTATGTTGTAAGCGTAGACAAACAGATCTCTAGAATATTTCTCATAAATAGCCTTGAAAGAAGAATTGTCATCTTCTTTCACACCCTTTAAGAACTCTGAATCTTCTGTTATCATCTTCATCGTACAGCAATCAATATGCTAAATCTATAAAAAATAGACCGAATATTACAATAACAACAAAAAGAACACTTGTTTTTAAACAAACAAGTTGTATTCTAACAAAAAAGAGCCGTTTAATAACGGCTCCTTTTCTACTCAACTATCTAACTACTCAACATTTTTCTGCGTGGACAAAATCATATCAATTGGAAATAATCTCTACACCGTACTCAACTTCTACTTTCCAATTAAGAAGTTTTTCTTTCATATTTTTCACCACTTCTGGGTTTTGAACGGCTAGGTTATTTTTTTCATTAACATCATTTGCTATATCATATAACTCCATACTTTCTTTATCTCCATCTTTAATAGATACCATTTTCCAGTTAGCACTACGAACTGCATTTCTATTACTGTAGCTCCAAAATAAATAACGTTGTGGCAGTGCTTTATTATTCAACAGTAACTCTTTAATACTAATCCCATCCAAATTTTTATCTTCAGGCTTCTTACCTATAAAATCAAGAAAAGTAGGAAGAAAATCCATTGTTAATACAGTTTGATTGGTAGCCACTCCTGCTTTAAACCTTGAAGGGCTCTAAGCTATAGCAGGAACGCGATGCCCTCCTTCATATACTTCTCCTTTAGCCCCTTTTAATGCGCCATTATCAGAACAGAATATTACAACTGTGTTCTAATCCAAACCTGTTTCTTTAAGGGTTTGCATAATGCGGCCAATACCTTCATCCATAACTTCAACCATTTCCTTATAAACGCTAGGAATACTGTCCGCAGAAATTGATATTGTCTTCTTGCTTCCAATTGTACGGACAGCCTTATCTACCCTTCTTTGATACGGATAATGCGGAGCCTCATGAGGCAAATACGGAAAGAAAAACTCACCCCTTCGTCCTTCACTATTCCTTTTTATAAAATCTACTCTGCACTCCTTAATTAAATCAGTGGTGTATCCGTTATCGTTTTTAAGTTCTTTGGCATCCCACCAATCAAAATACCCTTTTTGGTCTATGTGAGCATGGTAATCTACGTTACCACTTACAAAACCCTGTAAAGTTGGGTTGAACTCTGAATCATAACCTAAATGCCTTTATTAGAATAAAGTTGGGTCTATTGCTTTCATCTCCTCGAGCTTTTTGTGCTGTACTACACTGAAAATTCAAAATCCTGATTATAAAAAAGAAGACGCCTTTCTTTAATCTTATTTTCTAGTACTTTCTTATCAAAGTTTTGCATACACTCCAACGTTTATCGTATACTTATGTCTTAATTTATAATTACCTCAGAATGGTCTACAGAATAGCCCTGCTCCTTATACTTTTCTAGTAATAGAGCCATGTTTTTAATTTTATCAGGATGTTCTGCATATAAATTTTTGCGTTGTTCAGGGTCATTCTCCATATCATATAATAAACCCTCTGTTTTAAAATCAGAATACCCCCGAAGTTTTTTAAATGAATCTGGCATTTTACTATGTTCTCCAGAGGGCGCATTTATGTAAAGCCATTTTCCTTGTCTAAGTCCCCATTTATCTTCAAAAGTATTGTGTACTGTTGCCTCTCTCAAAGGTGAAGTATATTCTTCCCCTAGAAATACAGGAAGTAAATTATAACTGTCCGGTGCCGCAGTTTTTGGTAAGTCGCTCTTAGTTAATGTGGCTAAAGTTGCCATAATATCTACTTGAGAAATTACCTCATTAGAAATCGAGCCCTTTTCTATTTTTCCTGGCCATTTAACAACAAAAGGAACATGGTGGCCTCCTTCCCAAACATCACGTTTTAGGCCTCGTAAATTACCCATGCTAAAGTGTCCATATTTCTCAGCTCTAGCGAAAGCATATTTCTCTGGACCATTATCTGCACTAAAAATAACAATAGTGTTTTCTTCAAGACCTTTTGCCTTTAAAGCCTTTAATACTTGGCCTGCTACCCAATCTGTTTGGACCATAAAATCTCCGTAACCACCCGCTTCTGATTTTCCTATAAACTCATCATTAGGAATAATAGGTGCATGTGGAGAAGGCAGCGCTAAGTATAGAAAAAAGGGTTTGTCTTCTGATTGCTTGTTTACATACTCCACAGCCTTTTCCGTAAGCGTTGGTAAAACTTTATAAGGGTCCCAACCATCTACCATAGGGCCTGGGCGAAATTCCCAATTCCCTTCTTTAGTAACGTGACTACCATTCTCTATATCCTGATTCACGGTTGGCGCCGTTATTACCTTCTCATTTTCTACCCAAGTATATGGAGGAAAATTAATTGTTCCGTCTCCATAATAATAATCAAACCCACGGTCTAAGGGACCTCCATTTATAGGTTTGTTCCAATCTATATCTTTTGACTGGTAGAATTTTATTGATTTTCCATTACGGATAGTTTCTCCGGAAGGTTCATTATTAAGTTCCCAATCCCATCCCAAATGCCATTTTCCTATACAGGCCGTGGTATAACCGGATGTTTGCAATACTTGGGGTAGTGTTATATCTGTGTCATTAAAAAAGGGCTCCCCAAATGATTGCACTATACCATGCTGCTTTCTCCAATGATACTTACCCGTTAACAGGGCATAACGGCTAGGAGAGCAAATGCCAGAAGAACTATGGGCATCCGTAAAGCGCATCCCTTCGGAAGCTAACTTATCTAGATTAGGCGTTGGTATTTTAGAATCTGGATTTTGAATGTTCAAATCACCATAACCCATATCATCGGCATAAATTATTACGATATTTGGTTTAGATACCTCACTGATGGTTACTTCCTTTTTTACTTCTTTGTTGTTTCCACATGAAGCAATTAAAACCATAAAAAAACAAACGACTGAACGTTTTAGTACTTTTTTCATTTCTTAAGTATATAATATTCTAATAAAGTGGCATTCTATACTCTACACTTCTCTCTCGTTTAATACTTACTTTTTTGCACCCTCAAGAAGTACTAAAAGCTCTTTGACTACTTCTGGATTTTCATCATAAACATTCTGAATCTCCTTTGGGTCCTCTTCTAAATTGAATAAAGTAGCATTAGGATTTCCTTTTTCTGGTTCAATCAAATCTGGCTTACTAAACCCTCCGGAACCAAGTAATGTTGTAAATTTCCATGGACCTTTGCGAATGGCAAAAAAGCCATTTAGAGAATGATGTACCGTATAATCACGAATTTGTTCTTTAGCATTTCCAGTAAGAGCTGGCAGCATATTATAACTGTCCTCGCCCGAGTTGTTAGGTAATTCTTTCCCTATAATACCGGATAAAGTAGCCAGTAAATCTGTCGTACACATTACTTGATTAGAAACACTCCCTGCTTCTATTGTTCCGGGCCACCTAGCTATAAAAGGAATCCGGTGACCTCCTTCATAAATATCAGCCTTCTGCCCGCGATAGATATAATTCGCACGATGCTCAAATTCTTTTTTATCATCTTCGGTCCAGTTGGAACCATTATCCGAAGTAACAATAATTAAAGTGTTTTCTGCCTGACCTGACTTCTCCAAAGCTTGAAGTACTTTACCAACGGTATTATCTACCAAGGTTACAAAATCACCATAACGGCCAGCATTGGATTTCCCGTTTACTGCTTCCGTAGGCAACCACGGCGTATGGGGTGCGGTTAATGGAAAATAAATAAAGAACGGCTTTTTTGAATTCTTCTGCTTTTTTATATAGTCTGTGGTCTTATCCGTTAGATGCTCAAGTACATTATGAAAATTAAAATTTGGAGCAACTTCTCCAGCACGCCAAAAGACACCTCTACCATCCTTATCCGCACTTTTCCCTGATGTGTAAGCTGTAGGCAATTCAGTTGCCTTTTCATTCTCGAGATACAAGTAAGGTGTCATATCCAATGAAGAGGGAATAATATAAGAATAATCAAAACCTAATGTATTCGGGCCATTTACTTGCTTGCTAAAATCAACATTACTATCCGCCCCTTCCTTAAAGACCTTGTCCCATTCATATTTTGCAATAGGTTTTGCAGTGTCTTTAGCATGCCAGCCTAAGCCCAAGTGCCATTTTCCAATACAAGCCGTTCGGTAACCATTATCACTCAAAAATGAAGCAACGGTTGTACGGTTATCCTCAATAAGAGGCGGATCATATCCCCATAGCACCCCTTCTTTTAAACGACTTCGCCAAGCATACCGCCCTGTTAGAATACCGTAACGGGTCGGGGTACAAACTGCTGAATTAGAATGGGCATCCGTAAAATACATTCCCTCTTCAACTATTTTATCCATATTAGGCGTTTGAATGCCCGACTTTGGATTTAGCGACGACAAATCTCCGTACCCCATGTCATCTGCCAAAATATAGACAATGTTAGGTTTTAGATATTCTGGATTAGATAAGTCTATAGATTTTGATACTTGCGAAACACAAGATGCCGTAATAAACGATATCCATATCGCTATGCGCACTCTCTTAACTCCCAAATAGGTTAGCTTAGAATTCATACTTTAAAAGTTTTATATTACGAGCCAAGTTTAGCATATACCCTACTAGTACCCTGGATTTTGTTCCTGAATATTGGCATTGTTTGAAAACTCAACTAGTGGAATAGGATATAAAAAATATGGTTTCCCCGTGATTGGGTGAGATATTAATCGTTGTGCTGGGAATGTTAACTCTCCCTTGATATCCATTTGAAACTGAATACGATCTTCCAATATCCCCCATCTATTCATATCAAAATAACGTTTGGTTTCAAATGCCAACTCTATTCTTCGCTCTTTCCTTAATGCTAATCTAAATTCTTCCTGAGAAGCAAGCGTAGTGGCATCATGACCTGGAAGACCAGCATTAAGCCTAACTTCATTTAGAAGGTCAAAAGCCTCTCCATTAGCAGCATAAGCTACCTCATTCAATGCTTCGGCTCGCATTAATAACACATCGGCATATCTTATTACAGGATAGTTCCAAGTACTTTGACTCGGTGGTTGGTCTATATTATTCAAATACTTATTTACAAATTTAAGGCTGCCTTTTGGTTGGTCAGGAAACAGAAAATTATCAAGATTATAATCTGCTAACGTTATTTCAAATCTTTTGTCACCTGTCTCATATTCCTGTACAATACCGTACCCCGAGGATAAACTTCCACCTTCCCCATTTAGTTGGTCATCTGTTGGCAAAGATGCCGCTCCCCCTTGGAAAGCCTCTGGTGCAAATGTATTTCTTAACGTTGTTGTCGTGGCAGCAGTTTCACCTCCATACTGTACTTCAAAAATTGAGCCTGGTCCGTTCTCGCTAGACCCATTGAAATTATCGGCATAGTTTTCTAACAAACGACCCTTTCCAATGATATCCGTAGTATTTTCTACAGCAGCCTCCCATTCTTCCAGTTCTAAGTTTACTTTTGCCAGTAGAACCATAGCCGCGTATTTTGTGGCCTGTCCTACTTCTCTTCCTGCACCGCCGGAATAAGATTCTGGCAATAATGTAATAGCCCCGTTCAAGTCTAACTTTATTTGGGCATATACTTCCTCAATAGAAGCTCTTGGCAATTCTGCTTCTGAAGGCGATTTAATCTCCTCCAGTATTAAAGGCACTCCTCCATAAAAGCGAACTAAATGGAAGTAATAAAAACCACGCATAAACTTGCATTGCCCTTCAATTATAGACTTCATTTCATCACTTGAAAACTCTTCTATTAAAGTCATTCGTGATAAAACTGTATTCGCTCTTGTAATACCTTGATAATGGTTCTCCCAGGTGGATTGAATCAATCCAAATGACTCATCAATATTAAAAATATCTGATTCCGTCTCCTTTCGCCATGTCCAACTATCATCACTTGAACGACCCGCTAATTGAACCATTGTATTTTGAAAAATGGGTTGCAAAGGTGCATAAACACCATTAACTCCAGTTATTAGACCTTCTTCCGTGGCTAAAAGTTCTTCTAACGCGACCTGACCCTCTGGTTCTGGGTCCAAGATTTTACTACAGCTAAAACACGCTACCCCAATTAATACTAAACCTATATATTTTATATAATTTTTCATCTTATCCCTATTTAATTTAAAAACTGATTTTAACTCCTAAATTATATTGCCTTGTATTTGGGTAAGGCGTATAATCTATACCTGCGGACAGTAAACTTGTCCTGCTTGAAGACTCAGGATCAAGACCCGTATACTTGGTAAAGGTCAAAAGATTAGTTCCTGAAACAGTAAATTGAGCACTTTGTATGAACGAATTATCAAAAATCTTACTCGGTAAGTCATAGGTTAGCGCTACATTTTTCACTCTTAAAAAACTAGCATCTTCCAAAAAGCGTGTAGAAACCAAGGTTGCCAAAGTTGTTGTATTACCTCCTTGAGAAGGCCTAGGAACTTCAGACGGATTATCCGGAGTCCAAAAATCAGAGGCTTCTGAAAAATTCTGCACAAAAGGAACCCCTCTTGAAAATAGGTTTCTTGCAGAATTATACAATTTATTACCTGTTGCATAATTCATAAAAATGGACAAGGACAAATTGTTATACGAAAACGTATTGTCTATACCGCCAATAAGCTTTGGATGTGGATTTCCCACAAAAGTTCTATCTCCCGCATCTAAAACACCATTCTCATTAATATCCTTATACCTAGGATCTCCAGGAACGGCATTAGACCAAGCTGCAGCTTCGGCTTCCTCCCCTAATTGCCATACACCATCATAGACATACATGTTAAATGCGCCTACTGGTCTACCGGCTACAGTTAAGTTAGATGGAATATTGGACAAAGGAATATTCTGACCCGGAATTTCTAAAGGTTCTCCGGCAGAGTTCGTTCCAATATCCAATACCTCGTTTTTATTATACGCGATGTTAAAATCTGTGGTCCACGTGAATTTACCCACCAAATTTCTTGATGAAAATGAAAATTCAAGTCCTGAATTACGAACGGAGCCAATATTTACGATAGGTGCATTGGGAACGCCTGCCGTTAATGGAATTGGATTTTGAATTAAAAGGTCTTCAGATTTTTTATCATAGTAATCTATTGTACCGCTAATTCTACTTTTAAAAAATGCAAAGTCAACTCCAATATCTAATTGCTTATTGGCTTCCCATTGTAATGAAGGGTTACCAATGTTGGACGCAGAGTTACCAACCGCTACGGTATTTCCATACACATAAGGTGTAGGCGCTGCCTTAGTAATAAATTCAAAGTTTCCAATGTTTTGGTTTCCGGTAAGACCGTAGCTCACTCTAAATTTTAAGTCGTTTAAAACGGTGCTGTTTTTTAAAAAGTTTTCTTGTGATACTCTCCAAGCTACAGAAGCAGAAGGGAAAGTCCCATACCTTTTATCCGGGCCAAAACGAGAAGAACCATCTCTACGAACCGTTGCCGTTAAAAGGTATTTATTATCATACCCGTAATTTAAACGCGCAAAAGATGAGGCTAGACCTCCTCTTACACTACTACCTGTACTATTAAAGCTAGTTTGGTTGGAGAGTTGGTTTAACGAATTGTCTATAGTTCCGGTTCCCGATGCCGCAGTTCTTCTTAACAAAAACTGTTGGGCTGAAATACCAGCCAATAATTTTAGGCTGTGCTTATTAAAATCCTTTGAATAATCCAGAGTGGCATCAGCCACCCAATTGGTATCATTATTATTACTTACAGTTACCGAACCTTGATTATTAATCATCAATCCTATTTGATAAATAGGATTGTAGCTATACTCTTCAATTCTTACCAAATCTCCACCCAAATTTGTATTGAAAAATAAACCGTCCATCAGTTTTACATTGGCTTGAAAATTACCTAATATCCTTGTGGTATTCCGTTCTTGTGTCGGCAAAAGCAATGAAACCAGAGGATTAGCGTTAGCCCCAAAATATGGTGCCGAAGATGTTTCAATATTTGTTAATTCACCATTTGCATCATATGCTTCCGTATAACTGTGATGGTATGCCAATCCTCTGTAACCAGTGGCTCCCCAGTCATCACCATTGGAATAATTCTCAGGTTGATAACTACCGGTAATATTCGTGCTTATTTTAAGCCAATCATTAACCTTAGTACTTAAATTGGTTCTCAGGGAATAGGTTTTGATATCAGTATTTAAAATAGTTCCTGTTCTATTCTGATACGAGGCCGAAGCTGAGTATTGGGTGTTTTCCGTACCTCCCGAGTAATTAATATTATGTATTTGACGTATTCCAGTTCGGGTTCCTAAATCCTGCCAATCCGTATCTGTTTGCCAAATAGGATTGCTTGGGTCATCATAGACCGCTGTACTTCTATTGGAATTTTTAAATGCCTCAACAAAAAGTAAACGCTGCTGTTCTGTTGACATAACATCGTAACTGTTTATAATATTTTCAACACTTAAATCTGAACTATATGTCAATTGAGGTTTTCCAATTTTTCCTTTTTTTGTAGTAATAATCACTACACCATTGGCAGCTCTAGCTCCGTAGATGGCAGTTGCAGAAGCATCCTTTAAGATATCTATAGAAGCAATATCTTTAGGGTTGATTGTAGAAAAACTTGCACTAATCAGCGGCACACCATCAACAACTATTAATGGATCGTTACTACCCGTAACAGAACCAACACCTCTAATAGCAATCTGAAATTTGCCATCAAGATCACCTCCAGATTGTCTAATTTGAACACCACTACTCCTCCCTTGCAAGGCATCAGAGAAATTTGCCGCTGGCCTACTTTGTAATTTTTCTTCGGAGATATTTGAAACTGCTCCAGTAATGTCAGATTTTTTCTGAACACCATATCCAACAACAACAACTTCGTCTAATCCTGCGGCACTCTCCGCTAACTGAACCGTTATTTCGGTTTGACCCTCTAGGGCAACTTCTTTAGTAGAGAAACCAATATAGGAGACTACAAGCGTGGCATTGATATCCGAAACTTCTATGGAAAAATTTCCATCAAAATCTGCTGTGATCCCGTTTGTAGTACCTTTTTCTATAATATTTGCCCCCGGCAATGGACTTCCTTCTTGATCAGTAACCATTCCCGAAACTGTAAATTGATCTAGGGTCTTTAACACCTGTCCAATCTTCGGAGAATAATTAATATCCTGTATAGGTATCTTGGTCTTTTTTAAGATAATCTGCTTCTTTAAAATCTCGAACTTAACGTTTGTTCCATCAAAAAGCTCATCTAAAATTGTAGATATTAATTTTTTCTCAACTTTTATAGACACTGATTTATTGACATCTACATGTTTTCTGTTGAACAAGAATTTAAAATCGCTAAGCTCTTCTATCTCTTGAATAACCTCCTGCACCGTGGCATCAGGCATGTTCAATGATATTTTTTTTGTCTGGGAATAGGTATTAGCTTGTATTTGAAACAAGGAGATTATCGTAAAAAGTACGGTAAGTTTCATCTTCAAGCTTAATTTTAAAGTGCATAGACGCACACCCCTTGAGTTAAAGAGTTTTTTCATAATTTTACAGTGTTAATTGGTTTAATTTAATTTGGACCTTTCAAGCTAATCGGGGAATGTGTCCGCATTTTCCGATTTTTTATGCCCTATGATCTTTGGTTTTTACTCTATGATTACTTCATTGTCAATTATTTTATAGGTTATAGCATAACTTTTACTAAAAGACTCCAGTATTTCTTCAATAGATTCAATATCAAAAGTAGCATCGAACAATTGCTCATCCAGCCCACTATTATTGTTTTGTATAGAAATATTATATTTCCTTTCCAATGCTTGCCGTATCTGACGAAAAGAACTGTTTCTAAAAATGAGTTTTCCTTGAGTCCAAGCAGTATAAACTCTAGTATTTACTTTTTCTAAAGAAATCTGAGAGCTGTTTTTATTTAATTCGGCTTTAAACCCCGGTTCAAGAACCACGACTCCTTCGTTTTCGCCCTCATTAGCATATAATTCTACCGCACCCTCTACAAGTACGGTATTGATACTCGAATCCTCTGCATAGTGAGACACATTGAATTTTGTCCCCAATACTTTAACCTCCATTTGATCTGCATGGACTATAAAAGGATGATCTTTATCTTTAGTAACATCAAAATACGCCTCTCCTTTTAAGAAAACCGCTCGATTCATATTCTCTCTAAATGTAACTGGGTAACGCAAAGAGGTTCCTGAATTTAAAAACACATGAGTTCCATCTGACAAAACCAAATCAAACCTCTTCCCATAAGGGACATTTAAAGTATTGTAAACCAATTTTTCAGAAGACGAATTTCCTATATAAGTCAATTTTGATTCTTCTTGATTACCTACTACATTACCATTTACATCCTTTACTTTTCCTTTTCTACTTGGATCTAAAACTTCAATTTTCCCATTACCCATTGTAATGGTAATTTGTTCTTCATTTGGAACAAGTATATCATCACTCTTTTTATTAAAAAAATCATTTTGATATAAATATCCCAACGATAAAAACAATACGGCCACAGCGGCATATTTCATGAATTTCAAAACTACCGGACTAAATACTGTCCTTTTTTCTCGTTTGATTTCTTCTAAAAGCTTCTTCTTTATTTTATCCGTATCAGGTTCATTCATAGCCACCATTGTTTCAAAATATACTTTTACATATGCTTCAAAGAGCAGTTCGTTTTCTTCAACAAGCACCCAATCAGACAAAAAGTCTAAATCATCAGCACTTGCTTCATTGGTTAAATATTTTAAAATACGGTTTTCCGTTTCTGGAAGAATCATAATTTAGCTTATCTCTATTAGTAATGACAAAGCCAATTCACAATACCCTAATAATTTTGCAATTTTTTTTTCATATTTGTAATTATTACAGTTTTAATTTATAATCTAACCTTATTTTTATGAGTAGTAAAGAGGATCTCTTTTTAATAGGCCGATTAAAAAAAGGTGAAGAAGATGCCTTTATCTATTTGGTTGATCATTACAATAAAAGACTATATGGGTATGCACTTAGTTTGACCAATAACCATGCTTTAGCGGAAGATATACTCCAAAATGTATTCTTAAGAACTTGGGAACAACGAAAAAAAATAAGTATTACCGCTTCTTTACAAAACTATCTTTTTAAATCTGTTCATAACGAATTTATTAACCAATACAAGAAAAAGCGTTCAACCATGGTTCTTGAGCAGAAATATTTTAATGCTTTGGATAGAGCTACTGCTGCCCACGATGATGTATCATTGGAAAAAGTGATTTCCAAGATAAAAAAAGAAATACAAAAATTACCTCCAAAATGTAGAGAGGTTTTTTTACTCAGTAGAAACGAGGGCTTAACGAATTTAGAAATAGCCCACCACCTAAATGTTTCCATAAAAACAGTTGAAGCTCAAATTACCAAAGCTTTTTCTGTCTTAAGAAAAAAATTGGGCACGGATTACAGAAGTATGCTATTTATTTTATTCCCCCGAGAAAATGGTCTAAAATAGAACCGCTACAAAAAAAATATTATTCCCTACTTCACATAATTAACCCTATACCTCCAGTAACTTATGATACCAAGAATCAATGCTCCTAAAGCTATATACCAAACATAATCTGGAGTAATTGCAGCTGCACCACTTTGTCCGTAACTATGTAGACCTACCAAGTAATAATTCACTCCAAAATAGGTCATCATAATACTTCCAAAAGCTATAACACTTAGAAAATTGAATGCCCATTTACTTCGTAAAGCGGGTACGAGACGTATGTGAAGGACAAAGGCATACACCATTATGGATATCAATGCCCAAGTTTCTTTAGGATCCCAACCCCAATATCTACCCCAACTTTCGTTTGCCCATTGCCCTCCCAAGAAGTTTCCAATGGTGAGCATAACAAGCCCTACAGTCATAGATAGTTCATTGATAATAGTCAGCTCTTTAATATTCAGGTCCATTTTGGCTTTGTTCTTCTTGTTGGTAAAAATCATAAGCAACAAAGAAACCAAACCAAGAATCATAGCTACGGATAACGGCCCATAACTTGCAACGATTACGGCAACATGAACCATAAGCCAATAACTATCAAGCACCGGTACCAAATTAGAAATAGCAGGATCTACCCAGTTCCAATGCGCAATGGTAAGCAACATACTCGCAACAAAAGCCGAGGCTGCAATGGTTATATTACTTTTTCTAGCAAACAAGAGTCCCATTCCCATGGTTGCCCAGGAAACGTAAAGAATACTCTCATAGGCATTTGTCCAAGGGGCATGTCCTGAAATATACCAACGTAAAATAAGACCTGCCGTATGCCATAGGAACAGAATAAAAATAGTACCCTTTAAGGCGTACACGGAAACCCGCCAAATAGAACGATCTTTAAAAATCTGGAATACCAAAATAAAGAACATTACCACCCCTACTACAGCATAAAGGCGATACAATGTGTTGAAAATATCCAGCTTATTATAGATGACCTCCGTATTGATTTTAGCTTCAGAAGGAAGTACTTCTTTACCATGATTCAATTGGTTTTGCTTAAAAGCATCCAACAATTTATCGGCATTAGTGTAGTCTCCTGTTTCCTTTGCTTTACGTAAAGTCATTAGATAATAGGGAACAGAATTCTTTATAAAGTTGGCGTAAAGTGAATCCGAAACCTGATACTGTCCTCCTCTATATTCTATAGCCGATATCCATTTGTTGTTTTCGTCATTCAACAATGGGAAAATTTTAATGATACGCCCACTTAAAGCCTGATCTAATAGACTTAAACGAATATTGGCATCCTTTAGATCCGTATCAAACTGATTGGGAATATTGGTTGAAGTTGCCTTTGCTAAAAAAGGTTGTAATTTATAATTGCCTTCAGCATCAAAGAAGTCGGTGGCCTTAGCAAATTTCTGTCCTTCCGGAACGCCTATTACGTGTCGTATACTATCGTTCTTTCCCTTTTTATCAACAGCCAAGAATTTTGCATTGTACCACGCTGCCGGACTCAACATCATGGATAAAAACACCTGATCGGCATTCATATCCTTATACACATCCTTTAAGCTTAGTTTTCTTAACAACTCTGATGAAAACGTATGGATAGGCTTCATACGGCCACCTTCATCCTGAATTACAAGTTTCCCAAACTTCTCCGCATGCTCCTCAGAAACAATTGTAGTTTGCAAAAGGGAGTCTATTTGAGATTGAGTAGGTGTGGTGCTACTATGATCATGACCATCATCTGCTGAATGTTCCTGAGCATTTACATTCAACAACATTCCCAAAACCAGAACCGTGGTCAGTTTTGCTTTTTTGCTTTTTAACTTCTCCAGAGAAACCGCTAAATCTTTAAACCTTGTTTTTCCAAAAAACATAATACCCATTAAACCAATGTAAAGTAAATAGTACCCCAAATATGTAATGCGCGTACCCCACTGATCATGGTTCACGGACAGAACGGTACCTTTTTCATCTGGGTGGAAACTAGACTGAAAGAAACGATACCCTCTATGATCCAAAATATTGTTCATAAAGATTTTATAATCAAACGGGCGTTCATCTTCCACGGTAACCTTACTCATAAAAGATTTATATCCTTGCTCTGTACCCGGGTATTTCTCTGCTATAAAATCATTCAATTTAATACTAAAAGGAAGTTCATAAACCTTGGAACCATAACTCAAACTAAAATCTAGACCGCCTACGGTTACCTTATCCGAAAAATCAGCAACCCCTCTTCCTCCCAACAATTTTTGTTGAACGGTTTCGCCATTTGCTGAGATTTCAACCACCAAAGCATCCATAGTTGCATCGGTAATTTCTTCTTTTGGCACTTTTACTATTCCATAAGAACCGGTTACTACCGGCTCCGGAATAACGAATTGCATACCTGCTGTAGAATACAAGGACCGCAATTGAAATTCTTGCAAGCTATCCTTAACGACCTGCCCTTGAAACTGGTCTGCCATTCTCATAAAACTACCCTCAAAAGGGGTTTTTATTTTATATGCACCGTCTTTCTCAAAAATATTAATAGCCCCATCCGTTTCATTGTTCAAAGAAAAAAGCACATTGTGAATGCTTGAAACTTTACCACTTTCTAAAAAATGCTCATGACGCTCCCCATCACCTGCTTCAACTATCTTTAAATAGGTTTTTCCGTTTTCATCAGGAATCATCCCTTCTTTTGCCCCATCAATAAAATCTACATAAGTAATAGAAAAAGACTGCCCGTTAAAATCAGATTTCCAAGGCAAATTGGACTTTATGTCTTCTGCCGTAACAATTAAATCTTCTTGTAATGTCTTTCTTTTGGCTTCACCGTTAATTTCGCCGTCAACGTAAGCTGTTAAATATGTTTTATCTGAATAGAATACTTTTTCTGATTTACCCTCTCGGATTGGCATCATACCTTCATAACTGATATACCTTGTAACAAAGGCGCCAACTATTATAAATATCCATGAAAGGTGAAGTGTTAATACGGCCCATTTTTCCCACCTTAAAAGGCGATATCTGAACATATTACCAATAAAATTGATAACAAAAAACACCATAATAGCCTCAAACCACAACGTATTATAAATCCAAATTCTTGCTGTTTCCGTACTGTACTTACTTTCAATAAACGTACCCAGCCCCATGGCAACGGCGAATACTATAAAAAGAACGGACATCAATCTTGTGGAGAAAAAGAATTTCTTGAGCATGTTCATCAGCAGCAGCTAAATTGGTTTTCAGCAGGCAAAAATACGCCCTTTTTATTATTTAGAGGTGAAGGAACGCCCCTAAAGTCTTCGCAAAACTGTTAATTATAAGTGAATTTTTTCTGAAATCAACTTTAAAAACATCTCCCTTTTAAGAATTGTACAACTTTGTGTCTGATTTGTACAAATGAGGAAAACCTCAATATTCTCAGAACCAATTGTTTCATTTACCAAATTTGCAAAATCAGTATTATTTTTTATTTGTAGAAAATGCCAAACCTAAATATATGCTTATTTTCGCCCTATGATCAAGGTAAGCATTTTAGGCACTGGCAATATTGCTACTCATCTTTTCAAGACTTTTTCAAAGTCAGATGAAATTGAAGTGGTACAAGTTGTAGGCCGAAATAAAAAAGCGCTTCTTGCTTTTGGACCAGAGGAAAAAACCACATCAGATTTCTCGAACCTAAAATCTTCTGATATATATATTATCGCTTTAAGTGATGACGCAATACAATCTATATCAGAGGAAGTTAAGATTAATAACGGGTTGCTTGTTCACACCTCAGGAAGCACCTCTATGAGTCAACTTTCCAAACATGGGAGGCATGGTGTTTTTTACCCATTACAATCATTTAGCAAATCAAAAGCTATAGATTTCAATAATATTCCAATCTGTTTGGAAGCGAATACGAAAGAAGACCTTAACTTATTAAAAAAGCTAGCAAGCCTTATTTCTAAAAATATTTATGAGATAGATTCTAAACAAAGAAAAAGCCTTCACCTTGCTGCTGTATTTGTAAATAATTTTACGAATCACCTATATCATATTGGTTCTGAAATTTGCAAAGAGAACACTATCCCTTTTGAAATTCTGAGTCCTCTTATACAAGAAACAGCAAAAAAGATTGAATCCCTAACTCCTTACGAAGCACAAACCGGCCCCGGAAAACGAGGAGATTTCAACACTATATCTAACCACTTAGAACAATTAAAAAATCCTGAGTACAAAGCCATTTATGAGCAGCTAAGCAACTCAATACAATTAACTTATGGAAAAGAGCTATAAAGAGTACCTTAAAAATATTAACACTTTTGTTTTTGATGTCGACGGCGTTTTTACTGACAGCACACTAATTATTACCTCTGAGGGAGAAATGCTTAGAACAATGAGCGTAAAAGATGGTTATGCAGTTAAAACGGCTTTACAAAAAGGCTATAAAATTTGCATTATTTCCGGAGGCACCAACGAAGGAGTTCGAAAGCGATTGCAAGAACTTGGTGTTACCGACATTTATCTTGGAGCACATCAAAAAATGGATGCGCTAAATGAATACATGGCGAACAACAATATTGCCCCTAGCACAATGCTGTACATGGGAGATGACATTCCAGACATCCCACCAATGAAAACGGTAGCCTTGCCTACGTGCCCCCAAAACGCCGTTCCTGAAGTAAAAGCAACATCTATGTATGTTTCTCACAAAAATGGAGGAGAAGGTTGTGTACGGGATGTTATCGAGCAGGTTTTAAAGGTTAACGGAGATTGGATGAGTAACTTCAGTGCTGCAAATGATTAACTATGCTAGATTTAAATAACCATTCCATAATTCTTGCTAGTGGCTCCCCAAGAAGACATCAGTTTCTTACAGAAATGGGGCTTCCTTTTGAAGTACGGTTAAAACCTGTAGATGAAGTTTATCCTTTTGAATTAGAAGGAAGTGAAATTAGTGATTACCTAGCTAAACTAAAAGCCGATGTATTTGAAGGCTCTTTAAAAACCAATGAAATCCTGATTACCTCAGACACGGTTGTTTGGCACAATGGATTATCCTTAGCAAAAGCGGCCGATGCACAGGAAGCCTATGATATGCTGAGCACTCTTTCTGGGGATTGGCATGATGTTATTACTTCGGTATGTTTTACGACTTCCAATACTCAAAAGGTAGTTCACCAAATTACCAAAGTTAAGTTTAGACATTTATTGGAAGAAGAAATCCACTTTTACATCAACACTTACAAACCTTATGATAAAGCCGGAGCTTACGGCATTCAAGAATGGATAGGCCTTATCGGTATTGAAGAAATAAAAGGGTCTTACCCTAATGTTGTAGGTCTTCCAACGCAATTGGTATACAAAACGTTAAGAACCATGGTCAAATAGTTCTTTTTGGTTAATTTTAGAAAAACTACTACCCTATGCAAACCAGAACAAAACTTAGTCTTTCATTCCTTCTTTTTACCTTACTATTATCTTTTACCCAATCTTGTAAAGAAGCTAAACAAAATACAAAAAAAGACATTGCACTTCATACGGAAAAAGCAGAAGACTCACCAAAGAGAGAACTTTCAAGCGAATTCAAAAAATACTGGTACGCAGGAGAAGCAGAAGTAACATCATACAAACTGCAACTAGCGCGCTACGGAGAAATCCGTGAAGGAAAAGCTGTTCTTGTTTATGTTACAGAACCATTTCTAAATAAAAAACAAGTAAAAGCAGATGGGCCAAACCCTGATAATATTCCTGTTTTAAAGCTGAACAGCACTAAAAAATATCTTACTGGAATTTATCCCTACTCCATCATGACCAGCACTTTTTCTCCAGTAAACGATAACAACCATGCTCTTAAGGTTTCTTTCTCCGCTCAGGAGTGGTGCGGACAGGTTTATGCTCAGCTAAATAATCGTGAAAAATTTGACATAATGTCCCATTCATATTTTGAAACTGAAGCCGACCAAAACTTTGAATTGGAAAAAACGACACTAGAAAATGAACTTTGGAACAAAATTAGAATCGCACCAGAATCTTTACCAACAGGTAATTTAAAAATCATTCCATCTTTAGAGTACATACGATTGTCACACAAGGAATTAAAACCATACAACTCAACTATTTCTATAAGTGATGAAAATGGGATTACGTCGTATAAAATTTTCTATCCTGAATTAGAAAGAACACTAACTATTAACTTCACAACCACTTTCCCACATAGTATTGAAAGCTGGTCTGACACCTTCACAAGTGGTTTTGGTAAAAATGCCAAACAAATGACTTCTACAGCTACAAAAATTAAAACATTAAAAACACCTTATTGGCAACAAAATAGAAATAAGGATTTATCTTTGCGCGATAGTTTAGGTCTATAAATTTATGCAAGAATTTCTATTGTCGAACAAGAACGAAATGATAGCAACAGCTATAACATTTTGTTTACTTCTTATTCTAAAGTTTGTAACGGATAAGACCATTCGGAAGATTGGTAGAATTAGTGATATTGTTGAAGCACGTACGCTTTTAATTACAAAATACGCATCAATGCTTTTAACACTAGTTGGCATTGGTGTTATTTCATTTATTTGGGGAGTAAATTTCAGAGAAGTGGGCCTTGTTTTTTCTTCTGTGTTTGCCGTAATAGGAGTTGCTCTTTTTGCTAGTTGGTCTATTCTCAGCAACATTACGGCCGGCGCAATTTTATTCTTTTCATTCCCATTTAAAATAGGGGATCGCGTAAAAATTTTAGACAAAGATATTGAATCAGAAGAGCCCTTTTTGATAGAGGATATTAGAGCATTTCACGTGAGTTTAAGAAAATCTAACGGAGAGTTATTGGTATACCCAAACAACTTAATGATGCAAAAAGCGGTTACCTTAATCTATAGTTCGGAAGACACACCAGACGGCAGCGAAGAGACTTAATAGCAATTACCCTCTTTTACTTAAACATAGCATCAATTAATTTTTGTTAAAGAAGTTCTAAAAAAACCGTCTACCCTTTTTAAACTTTCTATCTTTGATATGGTGCCGTCTCTGTAAATCAGTGGCTTCGTCCAAACAAAAACCAACTTTATGCGCTATCTTTTGGCAATCTTTGCCGGAATACTCTTGTCTTCAAATATTACCAATGCACAGAAACCTGTGCAACAATCAACTTCCGAAATTTACCATTCACTTGAAAAGTTGAATTTTTTGGGTACGGCACTGTATATTGCCGCACACCCAGATGATGAGAACACAAGGCTTATTTCCTACCTATCTAATAAAACAAAAGCCCGAACTGGTTACCTATCTTTGACAAGAGGTGACGGCGGTCAAAACCTAATTGGTCCAGAACTTCGCGAACTTCTTGGTGTTTTACGTACGCAAGAACTTTTAGCTGCTAGACGTGTAGATGGAGGCGAACAGTTTTTTTCGCGAGCAAATGATTTTGGGTATTCTAAACATCCAGATGAAACCTTGAAAATTTGGAACAAAGAGAAGGTTTTAGGTGATGTAGTTTGGGCCATTCGCAATTTTAAACCAGATGTGATTATCAACCGCTTTGACCATAGAAGTCCGGGAACAACTCACGGACACCATACTTCTTCTGCTATGTTGAGTTTTGAAGCCTTTGACCTAGCGAACGATAAAAATGCCTACAGCAAACAATTAGAACTTACTGAAACTTGGCAACCACAAAGGTTGTTTTTCAACACTTCATGGTGGTTCTATGGGAGCCAAGAAAAATTTGACAAAGCTGATAAATCAAAGATGGTCAATTTAGACATTGGCACCTATTATCCTACTTTAGGAAAATCTAACAACGAAATTGCCGCTTTAGCTAGTAGTCAACACCTATGCCAAGGTTTTGGTCGCTTATCTCAAAGAGGTTCCGAAAATGAATATATAGAATTATTGAAAGGCGATATGCCCAAAAATGCAAAGGACTTGTTTGAAGGAATAGACACTTCGTGGTCTCGCGTAAATGGCGGCAAAGCAGTTGGCGAGATTCTTTATGCCATTGAAAAGGGTTTTGACTTCACTAAACCTTCTAAACATCTGCCTCAATTAATAGAAGCGTATGAGTTACTTCAAAAAGTTGACGATCCCTATTGGAAAGCTATAAAGTCTTTAGAATTAAGAAATATCATTTTAAATATAGGAGGTCTTTATCTTGAAGCATCGGCGGAGACTGCTTTCTCTAATCCTGGCGGCAAGGTAAAAGTGAAGATTGAGGCGCTTAATCGCAGTTCTTCGGATATCGTTTTAGAATCTATTTCCATATCTAATTCGGATAAAACACTTCAGCCTTCCATCGCATTAAACAATAATGAAAAGCAGAATTTTGAAATCGATTTAGAAATACCTGAAACTACGGATTACACAAGTCCGTATTGGCTTAAAGAAAAGGGAAGTTTGGGCATGTATAATGTCGATAATCAAAAACTTATTGGCAAACCTGAAACACCACGTGCATTCATAGCTGAATTTGAACTTGATTTCAATGGAAAATCCGTGGTTTTTGAAAAGCCCGTTATATACCACTACGCAAAACCTGATAAAGGGGAATTGTTTCAACCTTTTGAAATACTCCCGGAGGCTACTGCTAGTTTTAGTGATAAAGTATTAATATTCGCTGATGGAAAATCGAAAAAAATTCCGGTTACGGTAAAAGCCAATGCAGACAATATTAAGGGAAGTTTGCAACTGAAGCATTCCAAAGGATGGACGGTAGATGTTGAATCAAAACCTTTTGAAATTGCCAATAAAGGTGACGAACAAACCTTAATTTTCACTTTAACACCACCTGCAGATGAAGACGAAAGCTACATCTCTCCAATTGTAAAATTGAACGGTAAAGAAATCACCAAAGAGTTGGTTAGGATTGAGTATGACCATGTCCCTACGCAATCTGTATTACTGCCATCAGAAGCCAAAGTAGTACGTTTGAACATTAAAAAATCTGGAGAGCATATTGGCTATATAGTGGGTGCCGGAGATGAAGTACCGGAGAGTTTACGGCAAATTGGCTACATTGTACATATAATTGAACCCAGTACTATTGCAAAAGGGTCTTTAGATAAATATGACGCGGTGGTGGTTGGTATTAGAGCTTACAACGTATTAGATGAATTAAAATTTAAACAACGCTATCTTTTCGATTATGTAGAAAAAGGGGGTAATCTTGTTGTACAATACAATACCGCCGGTAGATGGGGAGAGCAATTTGAAAATTTGGCGCCATACCCTATTACCTTATCTCGTGATCGGGTAACGGATGAAAACTCAGAGGTAGAAATAGTAGCTAAGAAAAACTCTTTAGTAAATTATCCTAATAAAATAGACACCAGTGATTTTAATGGATGGGTACAAGAACGCGGACTGTACTTTCCCAATGAGTGGTCTAAAGAATTTACACCTATTCTATCTATGAGTGACAAGGGAGAACCTTCAAAAGAAGGAAGCCTTTTGATAGCTCCTTATGGAAAAGGAAATTACATCTATACAGGGTTGAGTTTTTTTAGAGAGCTACCTGCTGGAGTACCTGGAGCATATAAACTATTTGCAAATATGCTTTCAGTAGAAAAGAATGTTAAACCTACCAAATTGAATTAAACGGAATGTTAGACAAGTTCGATTGGAAAAAAGAATACTCATTGGTGCTGATACTAAATATTGTATATGTACTAATTTTTAGCTACTTAATGACTGCATTTACCTAATATGGGAACACTAGACTGGATTATCTTATCGAGTACACTGCTCTTCATAGTAGCCTATGGTGTTTGGAAAACTAGAGGCAGCAAAAGTGTAGATGATTATGTTGGCGGTGGAAAAGACGCCAAATGGTGGACGATAGGGTTATCCGTAATGGCTACACAGGCCAGTGCTATAACTTTTCTCTCAACTCCTGGGCAAGCCTTTCATGATGGAATGGGTTTTGTTCAATTCTATTTTGGCCTTCCGTTGGCCATGATTATCATTTGTTTAGTTTTCCTACCAATATATCATAGACTAAAAGTATATACCGCCTATGAATTCCTTGAAAACCGTTTTGATTTAAAAACCCGCTCGTTAGCGGCCATTCTGTTTTTAATACAAAGAGGTCTTGCTGCAGGTATCACTATTTTTGCACCATCCATAATACTGTCGGCAGTACTTGGCTGGGATCTCCGGACTTTAAATATCATTATTGGGGTACTGGTTATTATTTATACCGTTTCAGGAGGTACCAAAGCAGTAAGTGTTACTCAAAAACAGCAGATGTTCATTATCATGACAGGTATGTTCATCACTTTCTTTTTTATATTAGGATATCTACCTGCCGATATTAATTTTAGTAAAGCGCTTAAAATAGCTGGAGCCAGTAATAAATTAAATATTATCGATTTTAGTTTTGATACCAAAAGTAGATATACATTTTGGAGTGGTATTACTGGTGGCCTTTTTTTAGCGTTATCTTACTTTGGAACTGACCAAAGCCAAGTACAACGCTACCTTTCGGGGAAATCACTTAGAGAAAGCCAACTTGGGCTAGTTTTTAATGGCCTTTTAAAAATACCCATGCAATTCTTTATTCTTTTGGTGGGTGTTATGGTTTTTGTTTTTTATCAATATAATCCATCGCCTTTAAACTTTAATCCTGCCGCGACCGAAGCAGTAATGAGTTCTGAATATGCCAAAGACTACTCTATTCTTCAGGAAGGACAAGAAAAATTAGAGGCAGAAAAGAAAATGGCACAAAACAAATTTTCTGCCGCTTTAGAACTTAAAGAATATAGTGCTGTTGAGGAAGCAAAACAAGAAATTATTAGTTTAAACGTAAAAGACAGTACTAATCGTGCCGCTGCTAAGTCATTGATAAAAGAAGCTGATAGTACAGTTGAAACAAATGACAAGGATTACGTATTTATTCATTTTATCCTACACAACCTTCCGAGAGGGCTGATTGGACTACTTTTAGCCGTTATACTTTCGGCTGCAATGTCATCTACAGCATCGGAATTAAACGCATTGGGAACTATTACCTCTTTGGACTTGTACAAAAGAAACATAAAAGGACCATTGACTGACGAGCACTATGTAAGAGCAACAAAAGTATTTACGTTACTATGGGGTATAATTGCTATTCTTATTGCCAGTATTGCCAATCTATTTGACAACCTCATTCAACTTGTAAATATTATTGGTTCTATATTTTATGGTAACGTTTTGGGAATATTTCTATTGGCTTTCTTCTTTAAGTTCGTTAAAGGAAATGCCGTGTTCTTTGCTGCCTTATTGACCCAGTTTATCATCTTTGTGCTATTCTACAACCTAATATTCATACACCCTACAGGCGAAGAGAAATTAGGGTATCTATGGCTTAATTTTATAGGTGCCGCTATGGTCATCGCTATGGCACTTGCTTTTGAAGGGTTCGATAGATTACTGAAAAAACCACCTGTAAGCAATTAGATTGCTATTTCAATACTAAATCAATTATTAAAGTCCATCATTATATTTCTAGTCAATACAATTAAATACTTTTTCAGTTAAAAAATTACAAACCCGGCTCTCTATTAGAGAACCGGGTTTTTTAATTTATAAAAGAATGATGCTAATTACTTAGCTCCCCACTCGCTTATAGACTCAGTATTCATTTTAATGTAATCATCATTACCAGCTTCCTTAGCTTTTTCTAAAGACTTTTTAGCCGTTTTAATAGCCGCTTTTTTGTCTCCTGCTTTTGCCTGGATAAGTGATTGTTGACGCAACTGCCAAAAAGCAGGCTCTTCAGTCTCAGACATAGCTTTGTCCATCCATTCAGATGCTTTTTTAATGTCCTTATCTTCACTAGAAAAATATACAGCGGCTGCATAGTAATCATCTGCTTTTGGAGAACCAGCCATTGTTTTTTCAATATTGGCCATAACTTTTGCATCTGTAGGCACTTCAAAAGGTACAGCTACATAACTCTTTTCCCACATCATACCCAAGTGAGCCGATCCACTTGTCATATCATCTATTGTAATAGTGAAAGCTTCAATATCAACAGGTAAAGTATAAACCTCAGAAGTTGCTTTCGCTATAACTTTGCTATCATCCCATTCTTTAGGAGTCCCACCACCATCAACATCGGTATAAAAGAAAACTTCCCAAGAAGTAGCTCCTGGCTTAGTAAAAACAGAATACGTACCAGCCTTTACATCTTGACCTGCAATCTTAACATCATCACTAAAAGTAACTTTCGTATAAGCATTAGCTCCTGTTCTCCACAATTTACCGTAAGGAACTAGATCTCCAAAAATAGTTCTGCCTCGCATAGAAGGTCTTGAATAATCCACGGTAACCTCAGTTAAACCTACTGTCTGCTGCAGCTTTGAAGCCGGGCTGGGCGCTGGTGTTTGAATTTGAGCCTGCATTGTAGCTGTGGCAAATACTATGCTAGCTAAAAGAAAGATTTTTCTCATTTTAATTGGTTTATATGTTTCTAACAAAACTAAATATAAACCTTTCTACATGTGTTAATGAAATCTTAAATATCTGAATTATTGAACTACAAATGGTTTGGTAACTATCGTACCGCCCAATGAAAGCGTGAGGTAATAAATTCCCGATTTTAAACTCGAAATATTTATTGATGAGTTCTCTATTTCGTTTCTATGATGAAGTAACAATCTCCTACCGGATGCATCATAAACTGCTCTGCTTAAAATCAAATTATCCTCAGGAACTAGATAGATCAAATTAGTTTCAGTTGCACTTTTTACTACGATTAATCCTGAATTATTGTCTGCCTTATCATCTATTGAATCAATACCCTCAGAAATATCGACTGCCTCTTCACTTTCCTCTTGGTTTTCGTCAGTTTTCGTTTCACCTTCATCATCCAATCCTGTTTCTTCTTCTTCTTCTTCTTCTTCTTCTTCTTCTTCTTCGTGCTCTAAAAAAGAATTGGTGACTAAAAGACTATAAAGTTTTGGTTCAAATGAAAGATTAAAACTTTGACGTTCGAATTGTTCCGATGTTAGATAGTATGTATTCGCGTTTACGTGAATAATACTTTCCACTTGTGAAGTTCCTATATCTATTTTAAGATTTTTAACTATCCTTCCAAAAATAGCATTTGTAGTCGCTCCATCTATGACATATAGAAAAGGAGCTAAAATAGAAGTGTACCCAACAATATATAATTGCTCAGTTATAGGGTTAAAATCAGCTCCTGTTACCAGTCCATTTACTTTGTAACCATCCAATTCTTTTGCCATATATCTACCTGGCTCCCTTGGTAGACTATACGCTACGGTTCCGTAGTTATTCCATTGCTTGGTCAAAATTATCAGCTTATCCTGTAAAACAAACAATGCCTCAGCGTCCCAATCGCTATTTCCATTGTTATCAAAGTTATCCTGATTTTCATACTCAAATTCAATCTTCTCTGCCTCTAAGGTATCAGATGTTAAATATTCAGATTTTAGAATGCGGTAGACCAATAAATCTTTTCGAGTACCATTATTATTTCCAATGTCTCCAATATAGATGTAAGTTTCATCTTGCGCTATATCCTCCCAGTCTCTATTCTCTGCATTAGTTATAGTTATGGTTCGCTGAATTTCTAGGGAGACCATATCTATTTCATAGAGCTGAGGCAGATTTCCTGAATCATTATGGGTTATTAGTCTATCATTAAAGTAAAGTAACCCAGAACTTTCAGATAACTTCATAGGCAATGTCCCAATTTCTTCCACAGTATGTTGAGATGAAAGAAAAAAGCTCACAAAAAGAAATACTAATACAAATACACCTCTCTTCATATTTAAATACAACTTGAAATGTACAAAATTGTCTCCATAGACCGATTAAATACCCTTCAGTTTGTTTGTATTATGTATTTGATATCAAAAGCAAGGCGCTATTACATCAATTTGTTTATGAATTACATTAATTTGTTAAACAAAATGTTTTTACATTTGTAATATGAAATTATACCAACTACACTCCAAACAATCTTTTCCTATAAGTACTTCAGAAGCATGGACGTTTTTATCCGACCCTAATAACCTCAAAGTTATTACGCCTGAACATATGGGTTTTAAAATACTCTCTGGTGATGACCGCCCCATGTTCCCAGGTCAGATTATACAATATACAGTTTCTCCTTTTCCCGGATATACCACAAAATGGGTTACAGAAATAACCCATGTAAAAGAGGGTGAATATTTTGTGGACGAGCAACGCTTTGGCCCCTATGCCCTTTGGCACCACAAACATTTCATAAAGCCCGTAAATGGTGGCGCTGAGATGGAAGATATAATCGACTATAAAATCCCCTTTGGAATTTTAGGTCAACTAGCACATCCTTTACTAGTGAAAAAGCAGTTAAAACAAATTTTCTCCTTTCGGGAACAAAAGCTGATAGAACGCTTTGGGGTATTGGAAAACATTAAAAAAGAACTTTATTTTAATTCATTCTAGAAATTTTCCACATGAAGAAAAATATACTCTTAATTGGCGGGTCTTATGGCATAGGGCTTGAAATGGCAAAATTACTAACAGAAAACTATACTGTTTATGCGGCTTCAAGAACATCAGAAGAACTAAACGGAACTAACATTATCCATATTCCGTTTGATGTAAATACGGATGTACTTGACGTATCTAACTTACCAAATGAGCTTCACGGTTTTGCCTATTGTCCCGGTTCTATCAATTTAAAACCATTTAAAATGATGTCTCTAGACACTTTTGAATCTGATATGCAGTTAAATTTTTTCAGTATGGTAAAGGTCGTAAAAGAAATTATACCTATAATGGCCAAAGGAAGTGCCGTAGTACTTTTTAGCACGGTAGCTGTTGGTTCCGGTATGCCCTTCCATACAAGTGTAGCAGCTGCCAAGGGTGCTGTTGAAGGTTTTGCGAAATCACTGGCAGCTGAATACGCGCCAAACATACGGGTGAATGTAATTGCCCCTTCATTAGTGAACACGTCTTTAGCCAAACGGTTGTTGAGCAATGACAAAAAAATAGAAATGATGTCTCAGAGACATCCTCTAAAACGTGTTGGTGAAGTTGAAGATATTGCCAATACTGCCGTATTTTTACTCAGTGAAAAAAGTTCTTGGATTACAGGTCAAATAATAGGTGTTGACGGGGGAATGTCCACTTTAAATTTAAGTTAGTTTATGTCAGAAAAAATTTCTGTTTTTTGGTTTAGGAGAGACTTACGTTTGGATGATAATGTGGGGTTTCTTGAAGCGCTGAAGGAAGATAATCCTGTTATGCCCGTTTTCATTTTTGATACCGAGATTCTTGAGAACTTACCTAAAGATGATGCCCGGGTTACATTCATTTTTGAAACACTGCAAAAGATGAGGAATACCTTGCAAGACGAAAACTCAAGCTCTATAGGTATGTATCATGGTAATACAACTTCAATATTTAAAACACTTATAAACGAATATAACATTGGTGCGGTATATACGAATCATGATTATGAGCCATACGCCAAGCAGCGGGACGAAGAAATCCATAACCTTTTAAAAGAAAATGATATTCTCTTTCAGACGCTTAAAGACCAAGTTATTTTTGAAAAAGACGATATTTTAAAAGGAAACGGAGATCCATACATTGTTTATACGCCCTATAAGAACAAATGGAAAGAACATTTTAATCCTGAGAAACATTTAACCATTCATTACACCAGTCAGTACAGGGATAACCTGATTCAAAATTCCAGATTACCAAATCTATCATTAGCGGATATAGGTTTCAAAGCTTCCTCTTTAAAAGTCCCTGACCCTATTGTAACTCCATCCTTAATTGACAATTATGAAGATACCCGAAATTACCCTGCCATTGAAAACGGAACGTCTAGATTGGGCCCTCATTTGCGATTTGGAACAGTTTCCGTTCGCAAAATGATGAAAAAGGCAATTGCCGAAAAAAATGAAGTGTTCTGGAGCGAGCTTATTTGGCGAGAGTTTTTTATGCAAATTCTATGGCATTTTCCGAGAACCGTAAGTGAAGCTTTCAAGAAAAAATATGACAGAATAAGCTGGCGGAATAATGAGGATGAATTTGAAAAATGGAAGAATGGTAAAACCGGTTATAAGCTTGTAGATGCAGGAATGCGAGAATTGAATGAAACAGGTTATATGCACAACCGGGTGCGTATGCTGGTCGCAAGCTTTCTTTGCAAACATTTACTTATAGATTGGCGCTGGGGCGAAGCCTATTTTGCAGAAAAACTACTTGATTATGAAATGAGCAGTAATGTGGGTAATTGGCAATGGGCTGCTGGAAGTGGTGTTGATGCAGCTCCGTATTTCCGCATTTTTAACCCAATGACGCAGGTAGATAAATTTGATAAGGACAGAAAATATATTTCTAAATGGGTTCCCGAGCACGAAACAGATTCCTATGATCAAAAAATGGTGAATCACAAGGAAGCCCGGGAACGTTGTTTAAGTACATACAAGGAAGCACTCAACTAAATACCGATAACTTCTATTAACGAGAAAGCTGTCTCTCTAATTGACGCTTTTCTGCCATACGGTACTTTAATATGTTTACATATCGTAATGCATCGCCATTATTATAATCGGTATATGATTTTGAAGCCCATTCCATGGCTTTCGCTAAATCTCCATTTATTTCGTTGATAATAGCCATGTTATAACATGCTCTACCCGCAACTTTCATATCTGGATTATTTACTTCTTTTTCCCATAAGGCAGCTGCTCCATCCCAGTCTCCGGTTTGCGCTCTTCTTTTTGCAATTACAAAATTATCCGTGCCTTTAACAAAGTAATCCCTAGAAATTCTTTTTCGCAACGGACGAACATCATAACCATAAGAGTTGCCGATATCACTACTACGTTGCAATACCGCTTCTTTTCTACCTATTACCGCTTCAACAGCTTTCATAGGATTAATTCCAGAACCCATAGACGTTACGTAATTATTATTCGTGTACTCATCTAAAATCAGCTTACTTTGTGGATCATAAACTCTCCATCCGTTTTTAATAGCCGTATTAAGCGTTACCTTATGTCCGGGTAAATTTGCTTTTATTCCAAAGTCGTTTGGCACACTTACCATGGTAGCTTCATAATCTACTTTTGTATTCGTATCATAATATTCCAAAGAGAAAAGTACATCTACACCATTAGCCTCACAGATTTCCTGAACAGCTTGCCAGTTTAAGGCTGCTGGAAAAATACCAAGTCCTTTTCTCTGAATATCGGTGTCGTTTATTATTACAATCTCTTCAAAACGTTCGTTACGGGTAAGTTCATCAAAAAGTCCCGTTACAGCAGATTCGGCTCCTTCCCTATCAAGATTGAGTCCTTCCAAGGAAAGAATTTTATCAATCTTATCCACTACTTTATTTTCTTCCGACGGAATACTTCTGTTTATTAAACCAATGCGTACAGCGTTAGATGGCAAACTAATACGTGCAGGCTCGGTCGCACCCATTGTTAATTTATTAGTGGAAACACAACTGGATAAAAGAAGTAAAACAATACCCGCAGATAGTAATTGGTTAAGATTTTTCATGGGACAAAAGTTAAATCATTATACTTTTTGATTTTTTTCAAAAAGTCAAGTAGGTTCGTTATAAACTAAAACAGACACGTATTATTGCGTTTTGCCCCGCCACAGTCAATAAACTCGACCAATTACCTCATTTCTCCAGTTATAGTATAAAAAACAACCTAATTGTACCGCATTCCTGTTATTATATACTACTGCGAAAATAGAAGAGTCCAAATTGTACACTAGTCCTTTAAAATGCTTTTGTATCTTACCAGTCAAAAAATCAACTTATAGTTTATTTAACATCGATTTAAAAAATTAATTTTATTAGTATAGACCAAATGAAAAAATTATTTCTCGCTTTCCTATTCGTTACCAGTTCAACCTCATATGTACAAGCACAACAGTTTGATTTTAAAATTGACCACTTTGCATTGGTCGTAGAAGACTCAGATGTTAGCGCCGATTTTTATGCCAACATTCTAAAACTAGAAGAAACACCACATCCGGATAAGAAACCAGGTTTTCGTTGGTTCATTGTAAGTGGCAACTCTCAAATTCATCTTATTGAAAAGGAATTCGCCCCTTTTGAAAAAAACAAATCCATGCATTTATGTCTCTCTACGCAGGATTTAGACGGAATGATTGCGCATCTTAAAAAAAACAACATTCCGTATTGGGATTGGCCGGGTAAAGAAGGAGCCGTTACGCTACGTACGGATGGTGTGCGACAAATTTACTTTCAAGACCCTGATAAATACTGGATAGAAATCAATACTGCAAAACATTGAAACATAAAAAGAGGCCATTTAGGCCTCTTTTTTATTATAACTTAATTTATTATTTAACTGAATATCCAAGAGCCAGTATAGCTTCTCCCTTTTCTGGATGACGTTTTATATAAGCTGCTACAAATGGACAAAGAGGTGCCATTTTCATTCCACTTTCTTCTATAAATTCAAACACTTTTGAAACCAAAGCACTTCCCACTCCCTGACCACCTAAGCAACTAGGCACTTCCGTGTGGGTCAAATAAATAATATTCTGTTTAGAAATCATGTATTCCATAAACGCTATTTGTCCGTCAATATCAATCTCAAACCTACCCTTCTCACCTTGCTTGTTTACAAGCGGTATTTTAGAAAAATCTCTCTTTGACATTGAAAACTATCTAAACGTTCATTTATTAAAGTCTAGTAATCTTAGCTCCAATAGCACGTAAACGGGTATCAATATCTTCATACCCACGGTCTATCTGTTCTATATTATGAATAGTAGAGGTACCTTTTGCAGATAATGCCGCTATTAATAAAGAAACTCCAGCTCTAATATCCGGAGATACCATAGTTGTTGCTTTTAACGTAGATTTAAAATCATGACCTATTACTGTAGCACGGTGCGGATCACAAAGAATAATCTTAGCCCCCATATCTATAAGCTTATCTACAAAGAATAAACGGCTTTCAAACATCTTTTGATGAATAAGTACCTCTCCTTTTGCCTGTGTTGCCACAACAAGGATAATACTTAACAAATCTGGCGTAAGACCTGGCCATGGTGCATCTGCAATAGTAAGAATAGAACCATCTATAAAGTTCTGTATCTCATATCCATTCGTATGCTTTGGGATGAAAATATCATCGTTTTTTCTTTCTACCGTAATTCCCAACTTTCTAAATACTGTTGGTATTTGACCTAAATCGTCCCAACTTACATTCTTAATCGTAAGTTCACTTTTGGTCATAGCAGCAAGTCCTATCCAACTGCCTATTTCAATCATATCCGGAAGCATGGAGTGTTCTGTTCCTCCTAAGGACTCTACCCCTTCAATTTCCAATAAATTGGAGCCTACACCTGAAATCTTGGCTCCCATGCGGTTTAACATCTTACACAGCTGTTGCAAGTAAGGCTCACAAGCCGCATTGTAAATCGTAGTTTTACCTTCCGCCAAAACAGCGGCCATAAGAATATTTGCAGTACCCGTTACAGAAGCTTCATCCAGTAACATATAGGTGCCTTTTAGCTTTTTAGCCTCAACACCATAGAAGTATTCTTCTTTGTTGTACCTAAACTTGGCCCCTAACTTTATAAATCCTTCAAAGTGGGTGTCCAAACGTCTACGTCCTATTTTATCACCGCCCGGTTTAGGAATATATCCTTTTCCAAAACGCGCCAAAAGTGGACCTACTAACATTATAGAACCTCTAAGACCACGGCCATCTTCTTTAAATTGGTCTGACTGTAGGTAGTCTAAATTAATATCATCTGCCTTAAAGCTATACGACCCCTTTGCTTTCTTTTGGATTTTTACACCCAAATCTTCAAGCAAAGCAATTAGCTTATTGACATCTACGATGTTCGGAATGTTTTTTATGGTAACCGTTTCATTCGTAAGTAATACGGCACAGAGAATTTGTAAGGCTTCATTTTTTGCCCCTTGTGGCGTTATTTCACCAGAAAGTTGGTGACCGCCTTCAATTTTAAAGGTACCCATGTAAGATTGAGGAGTATTAGTATCGCTTTTTACCGCGATTGTTATTGTTTCGTTGGTTATTTTTCTTTCCTGAGTTATTGTTTCTTGGAGTCTTCGCTACCCGGTTTTTTAAAAATTGACCGCTATCGGTAAGGCTTTCTCCTTTTAAGTCTATTTGACCGTCACTAAGTTCAAGTAGGTGTTTGAAAATAGCTGAATCATCAACCGTATCTTTGTTCCAGTTCAGGTAACATTTTTTCATGTGGTTGGCAATCGCATACTCTAAACCATCACGCATATCTCCTTTTTCCCATTTTACGGCAACATCAATCATTCTTTTGATGTTGTTTCCATAAAAACGGTATTTTGGAAAATTTTGTGGGTATTCTAATGCCTCTGGACGTTGTCTCAACACTTCTTTACTTGTGATAGGAAAAGGTGACTTTACATCCAATTTAAAATCGGACATGATAAACAACTGATCCCACAGTTTATGCTGAAAATCAGGCACATCTCTTAAGTGTGGCTGAATATTACCCATAACACTAATAATAGCTTGGGCCACTTTATTTCGCTCTTCATCATCCTCTATGGAAATTGCATGATCTACCATTTTCTGGAAATGACGCCCGTACTCGGGAATGATCAATTTTGACCTTTCCGTGTTATATTCTAGGTTTTCTACTAAATTCAAATTGAAAAATTTTGCTTAAAAAAAATAAGGAAGTGTTCTTATAACGTCTGCAAATTAAGAAAATTATGGTTCAAATACTATTTATAGCGATATAACCCCATCAACCTTACCCACTTCTTTATATTTTTCTATTACAGCATCAGGGTTTTTCATGTTCACTGTAATGGAAACGCTAGTATATTTTCCGTTTTTAGATTCTTTTAAATCAATTACAGCTCCCGTATTATCAAATATTTTGTGAATACTACTAATTTTTTCAGGATTGCTTTGTACAATAAATTTGTACAGGTAATTAGAAGGCCAAGCAGAGGTCTCCACCAATTGTTCACGTAAGCGCTTGTAGAACGCTTCAGGGGTTTCTTTGTCCATATAACCGTTTTATACAAAGATAGCGGATACCATCCAATTTTAAAATCATTCCGGAATGATTACTTTTGCACGAACAACAATTATCTATTGGATCTTAAAAGAGTAGTTATTACAGGTGGCCCAAGCACAGGCAAAACATCAGTTATTGAGAACCTTGAAAAAATAGGTTTTCCGTGTGTTCACGAACTTATACGAAGTATGACTTCATTGGAAAAAAACGAAGATAATGCCGGAGATTTCCTAGTCAACCCTATTGTTTCGGTAAAAGACCCTAAAAAATTTAACCAAAGTCTTTTAGATGGTCGTATAAAGCAATATACGGATACCGAAGATGTTGCTGGAGAAATTGTTTTTTTTGATAGAGGAATACCAGATGTACATGCATACATGAACTGTTTTGGTCAAACCTATACCAAGGAGTTTGAAAAGCCATGCTATACCTACAGATATGAGCAAATTTTGTTGATGCCGCCATGGAAAGAAATTCATGTTGTTGACAATGAACGTTTTGAATCTTTTGAAGAAGCAGAACGAGTTTATGAGCACCTTAAATCTACCTATGAACACGTGGGTTACCCTATAACAATTGTACCAAAAGGAAGTATTGAAGAACGTACCAATTTTATTTTAAAACTACTAAATCTAGACTAATGCAAGAAGACCCGATATCCATTTTACGGCAATATTGGGGCTTTACGAGTTTTAAAGGTTCCCAGAAAAAGATTATAGATGCCATTTTAGACAAAAGAGACGTCTTGGCCCTCCTGCCTACAGGTGGCGGCAAGTCCGTTTGTTTTCAGGTGCCCGCTTTGGCACAAGAAGGCATATGTATTGTAATCTCACCCCTAATTGCATTAATTCAAGATCAGGTAGAAAGCTTAAAAAGAAAAGGGATTAAAGCCCTTGCCCTAACCGGAGGAATCCCTTTTAATGAGCTTCTAGACTTGCTGGATAATTGTTTATATGGTGGATACAAATTTGTATACCTATCACCGGAACGTTTGCAACAAGAGCTAGTACAAGATAAAATACGGCAAATGAACGTGAATCTTGTGGCTATAGATGAAGCGCACTGTATTTGTCAATGGGGACATGATTTTAGACCCGCTTACTTAGAATGTGCGGAACTCCGCAAGCTATTGCCACAAACATCAATGGTAGCCCTAACGGCAACTGCCACAGACAAAGTTGCCCATGACATTGTAGAAAGCCTTCACTTAACAGCTCCTGTAGTGGTAACGGATTCCTTTGCCAGAAAAAATATTGCTTTCAAAATTCTATGGGAACAAGACAAGCGTTATAGACTAGTCCAACTCTGTTCTAAAATCAAGAAAAGTGGAATCGTATATGTAGGTACACGAAGAGCTACAGTAGAACTTGCTCAATTTTTAAACTCAAAAGGATGCAGTGCCACTTTTTTTCATGGGGGCATAAACAAAAAAGAGAAAGAGAAAAAATTGGACCAATGGCTAACCAATAAAGTTCAGATTATGGTTGCCACCAATGCTTTTGGCATGGGGGTAGATAAGCCGGATGTCTCCCTAGTGGTGCACTACCAAATACCGGATTGCTTGGAGAATTATTATCAAGAAGCAGGAAGAGCAGGCCGTGATGGTTCTGCTGCAGAGGCAGTTCTTATTACGAATCCCAATGACGAAGAGCAACTTAAAAACCAATTTTTAAGTGTACTTCCGGATACTGCATTTCTTAAGAAATTATATAACAAACTCAATAACTACTTTCAAATAGGATATGGGGAAGGAAGCAATAAAACACTACAATTCAACTTTAATGAATTTGTTGGAACCTATAAATTGAACTCGTTTTTAGCTTATAACGCCATGAAAATCTTAGATCGGAACTCCGTTATTTCCCTATCGGAATCCTTTTCAAAGAAAACCATTGTTCAATTTATTTCAGAAAAGGATGCCATTTTTGACTATCTGGACTCACATAAAGAGACCGCCAGTATAATCCAAACCATTTTAAGGACGTACGGCGGTATTTTTGACTTTGAGACTAAAATCAACCCCGGGCTCATTTCAAAAAAAATCAATACCTCAGAAAAACAAGTTTTTAAGGTATTGGAACAACTTAAGAAGGATAATATTATAACCTACGAAGCCCAACAAAGTGATTTGGAGATTACCTTTCTTGTTCCTCGTGAAGATGACCTCACGATAAATGTCTTTGCAAAAGAAGTAGAAGAGCAAAATAAGGTCAAAACCGATAAAGTCTTTCAAATGATAGACTATATCAAGAACGATAAAAAATGTAGGAGCCGACAGATTTTAGAATATTTTGGTGAAACCAACACGGAAGATTGTAGCATATGTGATGTTTGTTTAAAAAAAAGAAATGCAACAAAACCCACTTTCAATGAAGTTTCACAGGAAATCAGAACTTTATTATCAGAATCCCCACAAACTTCAAGAGCACTTATAGATGTTATGAATTATAATGAGAAGCTTATTTTGAGAGCTTTACAGTTGATGCTAGAAGATGATAATATCGAAATAAACACAAAAAATCAATATCAAATAAAATAGGCCTTATTAAGAGGTATAAAAAACAAAGGAACACAATGAAGGATTTACGCATCGTCTTTATGGGAACGCCAGAGTTCGCTACCACTATTTTAGCAAAATTAGTTAAGAACGATTATAATGTGGTCGGTGTCATTACCGCTCCGGACCGGCCGGCCGGCAGAGGCAGAAGTCTGCAACAATCACACGTAAAGAAATACGCTCTGGAAAAAGGGTTGAAAGTCCTACAGCCCACCAATCTTAAAAATGAAGTTTTTTTAGCCGAATTAAAGTCCTTAAATGCAAATCTTCAAATTGTGGTTGCTTTTCGCATGTTGCCAAAGGCGGTGTGGGCCATGCCAGCGTATGGTACGTTTAATTTACATGCTTCCCTCCTTCCCGATTATAGAGGTGCCGCACCTATTAACTGGGCTATCATTAACGGAGAAAAAGAAACTGGAGTTACTACCTTCTTTATAGATGATAAAATAGATACCGGAGAAATCATCCTACAGGACCATACGGATATAAATGAGAACATGTCAGCTTGGGAGTTACATGATAAATTAATGGTTATGGGCGCAGACCTCGTTCTTAAAACGGCAGAAGCTATTAGTAAGGGTCCAGTTACTACAGTTGCACAACCCATTTCAAAAGAATTAAAGGAAGCTTTTAAAATACATAAGGATACCTGCCAAATAGATTGGAGTAAATCTATAGGTGAAATACATAATCACATAAGAGGATTAAGCCCTTACCCTGGAGCATGGACAACATTGATCAATGGTGATGAAAAGGTATTTGTGAAGATATATGAAAGTGCGAAAGAAAATACTGACCACCAATTAAACGTAGGAGAAATAGAAGTAAGTAAAAAAGAGCTGAAAGTGGCAGTAGATGGCGGTTACATAAACCTGTTAGAAATACAGTTGCCAAGTAAGAGAAAAATGAAGATACAAGATGTTCTAAATGGTCTAAACTTGCAAAAAAATGCCCAAATGGTGTAAAGGCCTAGTATCATTGGGCTGCGAGAAGCGTAAAAAAACCCCTACTTTATCAACAAACGCCTATAGTTATCAACAAAAACAGTGATTTCCCCCCATTTTACTTGCGTTGGGCGCAAATCCGTATAAATTTGTTTAACAGTAAAATACGTTTAACAACAATTAATTAATTAAATTATGAACAAAACAGAATTGATCGATGCAATGGCAGCAGATGCCGGCATCACAAAAGCCGCAGCAAAAAAAGCATTGGAATCTTTCTTAGGAAACGTTGAAGGATCTCTTAAAGGAGGTAACAGAGTTTCTTTGGTTGGTTTTGGATCTTGGTCAGTATCTAAAAGAAATGCTAGAGAAGGAAGAAACCCTTCTACTGGTAAAACTATCAAAATTGCAGCTAAGAACGTTGTTAAGTTCAAAGCAGGATCTGACTTGGCTAGTTCAGTAAACTAAGTCTTACGAGCCATACTATAGAAAAGCGTCTACAAACTAGACGCTTTTTTTTTATTCGTATTTGCTATTTATAAGAAATGTCTTATTTTAGTTATAACTAGCTCATATAATTATGGTAGATTTAAAACCAGAGAAAGGCAAGCTCCTTATTGCCGAACCAACTTTAACCGGAGATGTATCTTTCAATCGTTCGGTAGTCCTTTTAGCGGAACACAATAAAGAAGGCTCTGTAGGTTTTATTTTAAACAAACCTCTTGAATATACTATTGGTGAGCTTATAAACGAAATAGAGATACCTTTTCAGGTATACAATGGTGGCCCTGTAGAACAGGACAACTTATACTTCATACACAAGGTTCCAGAATTAATTTCCAATAGCATTGAGATTTCCGACGGAATCTATTGGGGCGGAGATTTTGAAAATACTATAGACCTAATTAATCAAAAAGTTATTTCAGAAGAAGATATTCGGTTTTTTCTGGGATATTCCGGTTGGTCCTCACTTCAATTGGATAAAGAATTAATGTCCAAATCATGGGTTGTTGTAGAAAACGATTATGAAAGCGGACTGATTCATAAATCTTCTGACGCTTTTTGGAAAGAAAAAATGGTAGAATTAGGTGGTGATTATCTTCTTTGGTCCAATTCACCTGAAAATCCAAGCTTGAACTAGCCATTTCCCATAATCTTAGGAAAGTCTTGCTACGGCATTTAATTTGCCCAAAAGCCCTTTTGCCATTGTATTCCCAAATTCCTTTTTTCTGTACTTGGTAACAGGTTGTATGCCCACAATACTATTTGTAATGAATATCTCATCTGCTTTTTGTAATTCAAAAGGAGATATTGATGCTTCTTCAAATTGATAATCATCAAGCTTACCTAGAATATCTATCAGTTTTTTGCGGATGATTCCATTTAAACAACCCTCGTTTAAAGGCGGTGTTTTTATGACACCGTTTTTCACCAAAAAGATATTTCCGTTCAAAGCCTCCACTACTTGTTTTGAACTATTTAAAAGGAGACAATTCTGATACTCATTTTCTTTAGCAAAAATGCTTCCAACTACATTAATGATTTTATTGTTGGTCTTCAATGTTGATAGCATATCTGCATTGACATAGAAATCTTTAAAAAGCTCAACTTCATAAAGCACGTCACTCAGCACATAAAAAGGACTCTGAAGTGGTATGGTTTCAATACAATAACCAATATCATTTGTGGCGGGCAAATAAAGACCTCCCTTTTCTCTAAAAACTGAAAAACGAATACGCGCTTGTGTGTCGGTCAAACTATTTGCCGCAACAGTTTCACTTATCTTAGACTCTAAGAACTCCATAGTAAAATCCATAGGAATTTCCATACGTAGTACCCGCATAGATGCCATGAGTCTGAGATAGTGGTCTTCCCAGAAAAATAGCTTTCCGTTAACCATTCTCATGGTTTCAAAAAGTGCATCGCCGTAGCGAAGCCCTCTGTTCTGATGGTCTAAAAATTGAGTGTTTTCTTCTAGAAGATTTCCGTTGTAATTAATCATAAAAAAGTCCCGATAATTATCGGGACCAAATATAAGGTGATATTAGAAGAATACGGTTACTTAGAACCTAAAACCTGTTTCAAATCTGTTACTTGATTCGTCCAGAGCATTTTAGCTTCATCTACTTCGTCTTCTTCTGCAAAATCTGTTATAAATAGAGAAACATCTTTGGTAATTTCATCAACAATGATTTTCAATTCAAAAAATGAATCGTCTTCATTTTCAACCCACGCGAATTTTACAAATTCATCACTTTTACGCTTTAATAATTTTGCTTCTTCTTCAGAACCGTCCCATATAAAACTGAACATTTCACCTCTAGAGTTCACATTATCGGCAAACCATTCGGAAAGACCTGATGGTGTTGACAAGTAGGTATATAGTAACTGTGGTGAAGATTGTATTACAAATTCTAGTTCAAATTTTATTTTATCGTCCATTCTTAAGTGTTTACGATGGGCAATATATAGATTTCCTTATGATAAAAAAACAAAAGAGATAGAATAATTTTAGCAAAGTATTGCCGAAGAACAAGAAATAAACTTTATATTTGCAGCCGTTTCAAAATAATAATACGGCGAGGTAGCTCAGTTGGTTAGAGCGTCGGATTCATAACCCGGAGGTCGGGGGATCGTGCCCCCCTCTCGCTACAAGGCTTAAAACCAGTAAAAACAGCGGTTTGTGTACTCACAAGCCGTTTTTTTATGCCTTCTATTTCCGTACTTTTGCAGAGCGTACACGAAACAGTACACACTTTTACAATGAAACCGACCTATACCGAACCCAAAATTTTCACGGGCGGAGTGGATATTGACCAATGGTCCAAGCTCTCTAAATCAGAACAAAAAGAAGCACTTAGTAAACCTTGGTATGTTTATTTTTCGTTCCGAAATCCTGATACCGGATTGTTAAAACGCCAACCCAACATTAAGGCAGGTGCAAATTTTCACACGAATAAAAGAGACCGACTTTCTTTTCTTAAAATTATTAGGACCAAACTACACTTTCTTTTAATTGAAGGCTTCAATCCATATGAAAGGAATATAGAATTGGAAAACAGGATTAAGAACGGTACACAAGAAAGTACAGACCTTAGTTCAGAAACCACTCAAAAGCCACCAAAAAAGGTAATTCTACCTCCAACTCAAGTAAAAAAAGAAGTTATCAAAGAAACGCCAACTCCTCCTCCGGCACCTATAGAAATTGACATATTTTCCGCTCTGGACGATAACCCTATAGAATTGAAAGAAGAGGTCAAACCGGAAACCAAAGAAGTGGAGTCAGAACACCAGATGTCCGTAGCAGAGGCCTTTTCGATTGGATTGAAAATAAAAAAGAGTACGCTTAACGTAAACTCCTATTCCAAATATGAGAACCGAATACTTCAATTTCAACGATGGCTGGGGGAAAACGAGGTTGATGTTTCCGACATTAAAAATGTAACGAAAAAAGTAGTTATTAAACATCTGAATGCCGTCCTCCAAAGAACTAGCCCGAGGACCAGAAATAATGCTAGATCGGCATTAAGTTCTTTCTTTACCACCTTAGAGGACAATGAACTGATAGAAGACAATTTTATTCTAAAAATCAACAATCTAAAATCAGTTCCAACACGTAACAAGACCTACACACCACAATTGGTACGGGATATTGACAAGCACATGAAGGAGAACGACCCGTTGCTACGTTTGTTCGTTCAGTTCGTCTCCTACAACTTTCTCCGCCCTATTGAAGTATGCAGATTGAAGATCGGGGATATAGATATACATGATCAAAAACTTTATGTAAAGGCAAAGAACAAACCGGTGAAGGTGAAGATTATCCCTAAAATTATGCTAGATAGAATACCTGACATTTCACAAATGAAAAAGGAACTCTATTTATTTACTCCCAATGGAATTGGTGGAGAATGGACCGTCTCCGAGACCGAAAAGCGAAATTACTTTACCAAACGGTTCAAAAAGGTTAAGGACCATTTTAAACTAGGCAAAGATTATGGCTTATATAGTTTTAGACATACGTTCATTACAAGGCTTTACAGGGAGATGGTGAAAACCAGTACCCCAGAAGTAGTCAAAAGTCGGTTAATGCTCATAACAGGCCACTCCACACGTGAGGCTTTAGATAGATATTTGCGAGATATAGATGCGGCTTTACCCGAAGACTATTCTAATCTTTTACATCAAACAGAAAACAATTAGATCTCATGGGCTATTACGGACTACTCAAAGGTTTAGATTTAAACTCGGTGAGCATAAACGAACTGAAAGAAATACAGCTTTCCAATGGTGTTTTTGAACAAGTAAATCGGGTATCGTTAACCCTAGATGGTAGTCCTAATTCTATTTCTCAAGAAAATAGTGACCCGGTATATGTACCCAATACCGCATTGACCAAAGAGTTTTACGATTACCTTTTAAATGTATATGAGAATGTTTTAGAAAATTCACTGATTGGATTCTTTTATATGTACGAAGAAGATATACAAGGACATGATGAGAAAGAGACCAAAAATATTGCACATAGCTATTACAGGGAAATTGCACAACTCACCATTAAGGATAAGTTTGATGTTATCCGTATCAAAAGGTCTAGTGACGGGTACCCCATTGTGAGTAGAGCCAAAAAAACAGAGCTTTTTAATATGAGGCAAGAGGTTTTACAGGAAAATTTGGCTACTCAAAATCCAATACACCTCAACCATTTTCTCATTGGGGATGCTAGTTATTTTAATGACTCTCTGATTGCTAAAAGTCCTATTCTTGATGAAATATTGCAGTTTGAAGCTTCAAGAAGAATCCTGACAATTTTCAATGAGCAGTTCCATTTTGAAACAGAGGATTCTAGTTCGATAGATGAAATTAAAAGTGAAACAATTCCGGAGACTGTAGAAAAACCTATCAAAAAGAAAAAACGCCTTCCCTTAATTTCAGATAAAGAAGCCACCACCTTTTTGATTGATACGGTTTTTATTAAGCGGGCGGATAAATATCAAAACAGGTAACCATACATATGGTGGTTAGTATGGTTGTCCATAATCCTTTCCAACTCATTATCTTTAGAAATACCACCATACAAATTGAGCCTAACAACCATATATTATAAATAAACACCATATACAACCATTAATTAAAATGTAACTTACCCAAACTTGAAGAATTGCCTCCCCTTTTATATAATCAGTATAACTCAAAGTGTGCCACCATTTAGACTTGGCATACCATAAAGTTGCAAATTGCTATGGTTATCTTCTAATCGTACAAGGGCTGTGTAAAATCACTATCATCATCTTCCTCTAAAATATTAGGTCCTACTCTTGGAGCAAAAGTTCTGATACTTAATACTTCGTTGGAAGTGTCAAATCTCATCAACCTCATTAGACCATTACCCCCATTTCTATCGTTAACAGTATAAGGGGCGTTTCTCCTAGATTGATAATTAGATAAATAGCTCTTTATTATATGTCCATTATAGTTGTCTTTACGAAAGCCTTCTCCTGAAATATGTCCACCTAACATTAAAAAGACATTATTATGATGTTTCATTCTATCATATATGACTTGTCCCTGATTCGTAAAATTACTCGCAACGCTATTATTTCCAAAACCCGGACGGGTATCATTGTAGCCAATTGATTCACCATTTGCATCAATAGGCCTACCTAACAAACTATGGCTTACAATAATCGCCTTTCGGTCCGAATATGTCGTTAATATACCATCGGCCCAATTTAAAACAGCACTTTCAATTGAAGCACTGTACTCCGTTGATCCAGGTGTATTCAATTCTAAATACAGTACAATAAAATCAATACCGTTAGCTGTAAATAAATCATAATGGTTATCACTGTTATTCGAACTACCATACGCACCCCCATACCATGAAAATTGCTCCATATGATTTCTGCCAAAATAAACTCCATACCCATTGTTTGTTCCTGGTGATGAAGGGTTTCCATATGGAGTTTGATCATGGTTACCAACAGCGACACCATAAGGAATAGAATCCTGTTCTAACTTGTACATTTCTGTTTTGGCCCTAAGCCATTCAATCTGGTTATTATCATCTCCGTGATCCACCATATCGCCTAAATGTACCACGTACGCAATCTTGGAAGATTCTTTATTGGCCCTTATCCAACTAATCTGGTCTTCGAACATAGTCATAGTTCCACCATGCTTTAAAGAGGTGTAATACTGAGTATCAGGTAAAACTACAATTTGAAAGAACTCATCATTTGACATAAGATTTGTTTTTATTGAATTTTCTTCACTCAACATAGTATCCGATTCGGAGTAACCACATCCCTCGCAAAAAAGCAAGAAGGATATAATAAATAAATATATTGAACGAACACATAAGCGTTTGATTTTCATAAGTATATGTTTTTTTGGTTTTTTATAACCGTTTATTCAATTGTGTTTTACAACTACTTAATTAACAATTCTGCAGACACAAAATAATGGTCACTAGGATAAATGCCGTTTACTTTCTCTTTGATAATTTGAGCTGAAGAAGCTTTTATATCCCCTCTATAAAATATAAAGTCAATTTTACCCTTCACCTTATGCTCAATAGGTATTTTTCGATTTGGACCTACAAAATTGTGCATGGTATACCCGGGGTCAATTTTCCCGTGAACATCAGAATAACTATCAGACCAATCCAATTGAACTTCATTAATTTCCCTGCTGTCAATATCACTATTAAAATCACCTGATAACAATTGTGGGAAGTTTGAAGGATACTGACCGCTCTCTTCATTTATCATTCTTACCTGTCTCTCCCTAGCTTGAAAAGAAATATGGTCTAGATGCGTGTTAAGTACTCTGAACTGTACGGAATCCTTACGGTCCAAAAGGCGAACCCAATTAACATGTCTAGCCCTAGCAGTACCCCAGGCCTTTGAACCTCCTAATTCTGGTCGCTCTGATAACCAGTAACAACCGGACGATATAAATTCATATCTTTTCTTTGAAAAGAATATGGGATTTTTAGCTATACCATGATATTCCCCATCTGTAAACATATCCATCTCCGGTCCTTCAAAGCCAAGTGAAGTATACTCTGGAAATGCTTTTTTTAAATCACTATTCTGAACACTTAGAACTTCTTGAAAACAAATAATATCCGGTGCATGATTTTTCAAGACTTCAAATAGAGTATGTTTTCTATTCGACCAGCCCACACCTCTTTCCTCGTCTGTTTTAAGTGCTACTCTTACATTTGCCGTAATTATTTTATGTGGCAGTGAAACTTTATTTAGATGTACATTATTCTGAGAAAAAACCACAGATGAACAGAGTAATATGCCACCAATACATGCATTGGTCATACTGAAAAAAGCCCATATAACTATTTTCCTTAAATGGTTATTGGTTATGTGGGCTGTTTTAAACAAATTCATTTTAATAACCCGGGTTTTGTTCCAACTCGGAATTTGTTAGTATCTCAATGATAGGTATAGGCCACAAATAATCTCGATTAGGGTTGAAAACCCTATTCTCAATATGTCTCATTTGAGAATTATTGGCTACTACCGAATAATCAGCAGTGCCATTTTCATCTATCGCTGGTGCACTTGAAAGCCATTCATTTGGTATTCGACCTAATAAATCTCCGGACATCACATCTTCCGCAATTCCCCATCTGCGTATATCCATCAATCTAAGACCTTCATTTGCAAGCTCATATTTACGTTCCTTTCTAATAATAGAACGAAGATGATTCTGGTTTTTCCCAGTTGCAATCTTTGGCATTTCAACCGATGGTCTTTGACGCACTTTATTGATTGCTTCATAAACAGAATCATCAATATCGTTGGCTTCTATCTTGGCCTCAGCATAAATCAACAATACTTCTGCATATCTAATTAAAATTAGATTTATATCCGAGTTCAAATCGTCTTCAATATCTTCAATATCCGTGTACTTTCTATAAAGGTATCCAGTATAAGTTGCGTAAGCATTGGTAGCATCGTTATTTGGCACGCGCGAAGGAGGAGTTGTATTATAATTCCACACCATTGTACTATCTACATTTGTTTCAAACTGATAACCAAACAATACACTATTGGGCAATACAATTGAAGAGCCTAAGCGTGGATCCCTATTTTCAAAAGGTTTAGATGGATTATATAAAGGAGATTCATCAATAGGTAATCCATCTGTCATTTCATATGAGTCAATCATGGACTGAGGAGGAACTTCGTTAGAAACACCACCAGCAAGCCTTGAAGTAAGAAAATTAGGCGTACCGTGAACTTTTGTTCCCTTTAAATACTGAAGGGAAAAAATAATCTCTTTAGAGGTTTGACCTTCGTAAGTAAACAACTCCTCAAAATTGTCATGCAGTTCAAATCCTAGCTCCATCACTTCCCGTGCTGAACTAGCGGCTATATTCCATTTTGCATTGTACAAAGCTGTACGAGCCTTTATTGCAAGAGCCGCTCCTTTTGTAGCTCTTCCATGATACTCATTATCAGGCATAGTTACGGGCAATACGGAAGCAGCATAGGACATTTCATCTATGACAAAATTAGCAACATCCGCCTTACTAGACCTAGGGACTTCCACTTTGTCCAATCCCTGAACAGACGTAATTAGTGGTACATCTCCGAATAACTCTATTAAGTAATGATAACTCAAAGCCCTTACGAATTGAGCTTCTGCTTTTGTTTGCTCATAAACCTCTACAGAAATTTCCTTTTCTAAGCTTTCTAAATTTTCTAGCAGGAAATTACATCTAGCTATCGTTTTATAAAACTCCTTCCAAAAAATTAAAATGGACCCATTGTCACTACCATGGCTACCATTCCCAATATGCTGCATTTGATGGTTGCTCCTATTCCAACTTATATCAGTTGTCACATCTAGTATTATAGGCCATGGCCTACGCGATTTAGCTTCAAAATTCAAGCCTTCATAACATCCATAAAGTCCCAATTTCAACTCTTCCTCATTTGAGTAAAACGAAGCCGCCGAAGGACCGTCTAAAGGGACTTTATTTAAGAAATCATCTTCACAAGAAAACAAACCAAATAGAACCAATACACTAATGCTCCATTTAACTACTATATTTTTCATAATTGCTTTACTTTAAAAATTAAGGTTAAGTCCAAAACTGTATACTTTTACTTGTGGATATACATCTCCCCTTCCCACAGGAGCTTCTACATCGTATCCATCCCAGAAATCATCAATACTTACCAAGTTTTGCCCATTAATATATAAGCGAAGATTGTCTATACCCAGCTTGTTTGTTAAGACCTTAGGTAATCTATAACCAATTTGCAAATTCTTTAAACGAACGTAAGAAGCATCTTTTACCCAAAAACTAGAGTTCTTTTCATTATTGGCATGGCTAATTGTCAGTCTTGGAAAACTAGCATCCCTATTCTCTGGTGTCCAATAGTCTTTGTGCTGTTCCTGGACTGTACCGCCGTTAAAGAAGGGCATAATACCTTGCTGATATAAAAATCCATCAGCCTTTCCAACCCCTTGCCAAACCATGTTAAAATCAAAATTTTTGAATGTGGCATTAAGAATCGCTCCAAAAGTATATCTTGGTATAGTACTACCTATAATTACATTATCATCATCATTAATGATACCATCATTATTTTGATCCTTATATTTTAAATCCCCTGGAGCAACAGTACCGAATTGAGTAGCATGTGTTAAAATTTCTTCTTCGGTCTGAAAAAATCCTTCGGCTTCTAACCCGTAAATGGAATTTATAGATGAACCTTCTCTACTAACTGTAAGGCCTGTTCTATTCACCCCTTTCAAACTAATTACCTCATTCTTTACATCTGATAGATTAATATTAATATCAAAGTTGAAATCACCTATAGCATCCCTATAAATGGCACCGATCTCCCAGCCTTTATTGTTAACCACACCTGCATTCTGATATGGACGATTCAGACCTATTGTTAGTGGTATATCTAAGTCATATAGTATATCATGAGTATTCTTATCGTAGAACTCCGCAGTTAAAGTAAGCTTTGAAAACAAACCTAAATCTATACCTACATTTGTCATTTCAGTGGTTTCCCAAGAGATGTTACTGTTTGCGGCGGTATTCAATGCTCCTGTATTTACAATTTGTTTATCGAAAGCATAGGATGCTATTGCAATAGATGATGTGAAAGGATAATTACCTATATCTTGATTACCCAGCCTACCCCATGAAGCCCTCAACTTTAGTTGCGTAATTACACCGTCTAAAGGTTTCATAAAATGCTCTTCAGAAATACGCCAACCACCAGAAACAGATGGGAAGAAACCATACTTATTCCCTTCTGAAAACCGTGAAGACCCATCATATCGGCCATTGATCTCCAATAAATATCTATCTTTATAATTGTAGTTGACTCTACCAAAAAATGATTGTAACGCCCATTCAGTTGCACTTCCTGAGTTTTGCTGATTATCCGCTGAACCAGTATTTAAAACCGGATAGTCAGAAAATATGAATCCGTCCCTAAAAGCAGAAGTAAACTCATTTCGGTAATCTTCCCTAGAAATTCCAAGCAAAAGTGAAACATCATGATCCTTAAACGAATCATTATATTTCATTGACCCTCTTAGATTATTATAAATACCTCTACTATTCTCACGAGTTAAAGAGGTTATTGCTGGGGAAGTAAATGCGGGTGTATCATCTGGCTGAAAAGTGTCTACAGATTCATAAAATACATCATTGCTATACTCATTAAAGCGTGGAGCTATATTTAGAGTAAAAATCAACTGCTCAATAGGCTTATAATTAAAAAAAGTATTGAGTTGAATTTTAGGATAGCTGCTACGCTTTTGCTGCCCCCCAATGTTACTAAATGCTATAGGGTTTGCGCCGTTCCAGCCTTCTCCGTAACTACCGTTACTGTTTATTCCTGGTTGATTGGCAGGAATTCTGTTCATCCAATGAAAGACTTCAGAAGTTCCACGGCCAGGTTGAATTGTAGTTTCTGCGGAAAGTTGTAAATCCAATTGCATTTTAAACTTTTCCGAAAACTCAACATCCATATTATTCCTGAAAATTAATCTTTCAAAAGATGAATTTTTGATAACTCCTTCCTGATCAAAATAACCAAATGACGATTGAAATTTTGTTTTCTCACCTCCACCACTAACACTTAAAAAATGATTGCTCATAATTCCCGAACCCACCAATACCTGATTCTGCCAATCGGTATTCGGATAGGAATCAATATCACTATCACCAATTGTTCTATAACCTTGAACCAACTCATCTGTATATAAGGGTTCTCTTCCCATATTTACATATGCAATATTCGTTAGGTTGATATGGTCCAATGCATCTACCATATTTGGTAGGTTTGTTGAAGTTTGAACACCTGTGTAGTGATTGTAGTTCACGGTTAACTTTTGTGATTTAGAACGTTTAGTAGTGACTAGAACTACACCATTAGCAGCCCTTGAACCGTATATGGAAGAAGAAGCCGCATCTTTAAGTACAGATATGGAATCTATAAGATTTGGGTCAAGGTCATTTAACGAACCCTCCACCCCATCAATTATGACTAAGGGGCTAGAATTGCTTAGAGTACCAATACCTCTTATTCTTATCGTGCCGGTATCACCTCCTGGTCTTCCCGAATTTTGCACAACCGTTACCCCAGGAGACAGGCCTTGGAGTGCCGAAGACGTTTGACCTATAGGCCGGACTGTTATCTCTTTATTAGATATAGTCGATAGGGCACCGGTTAAATTTACCTTTTTTTGCGTTCCATAAGCAACAACAACAACTTCTTCCAATTTGGAAGTATCCTCAAGCAATATTACATTTAATGAAGAACTACCATTAAATGGTATTTCCTGACTTATAAAACCCAAATATGAGAATACCAATATGTCATTAGGTTCTACCTCTATAGAGTAAAGACCATCAAAGTCTGTTGTAGTACCCCGAGAAGTGTTCTTTATAGATACCGAAGTTCCTGCGAGAGGAACCCCCATGGCATCTTTTACAACTCCACCTACTTTGACTTTGTTTGTAGGCTTTGGCGAGGTCTTATAGGTTCTCTTGATAACAATAGTCTGATTTTGGACCAAATAGATAAAACTTGCTTGGTTAGAAAGTTTTATCAAAACGTTACTCAGAACTTCTTCTACACAATTTATATCATAGTTTTCCCTATCCTCAGCTATAGAAGCCCCATAAGTAATGTTGAAATTTGTTACTTTTGTAATTTCATCGAAAATCTCCTTCAGGGTGGCATTTTCTAATTTAAGGGAGACTTTTGTATTTTGTAAATCTTGAGTATAGCCATAAGCAAGTTGCATGCCCATTAGAATGGTACAAGTAATAGCTACTTTAAATAATTTTAATAAAGTCATAAATACTTTAGCTTAGTAATTAATAATTAGATGTTGATTCTTGCTATTGTCAGGGCCTGTTGGAGCAGGTCCTTTTTTTATTTTTTTATTGAAACTTCTATCACATTGTTTTTTGGTATTAGTTTAACTTCATTTATAAAATTCAATCTTTCTAAAATGTTTGATAAGGCCTCATTTTTTTCAATGTAAAGTGAATAAATCTTTGACTCCTTTGCGTATGCATCTACATAGACCACGCGTTGTCCGTAAATAGATTCTAACACTATTCCTAAATCTTCCATACTTATAGAATCAAAGAATATTTGATCTTGCATCCATAAAAGATGAAGTGATGTTTTTGTATCCTTTTTCTCAATAGAAGTATCTGAAAGCATACTATAGCTAACCATTTGATTTGGTCTGAGGTTTACGGATTGAGTATCTGAACTGACTTTTACCAAACCAGTTGAAACGGCTACGGTAACAGTTGAATCTGAATACTTTATATTAAAGGAAGTTCCCAAGACTTGTGTTACGACCTTCCCTGTAGTTATAGAGAATGGCCTGAGAGTATCTCTCTCTACATCAAAATATGCCTGACCGGTTAAAGTTATATGTCTACTGTGGTCATCAAATTTTTTTTGGAACTGAATTTTAGATTTTGATTGAAGCCTAACCGTTGATTTGTCCGGCAGAGTTATAAGTTTAACTACATCAGTATTATTACTAATCGTTAGACTTTCGGTAGTTGTACGGTTATAATTAAAGTAGAGCCCAAAGCATAGTAGTAACATTGCTGCAACTGCAGCAGTATATTTCCAATTGTAAAAAGATTTAGTTATAGTTTTGGTTGTATCTATTTTATCATGGATTCCACTCCAGATCTCATGAGATACTTTCCCCTCTATATTTGATGATGAAAAATTCTTAAATTCATTATCCAAATATGATTTTAAGCTTTCTTCCGAGTCAAAGTATTTTCTAAGTTCCTTTGTTTCGGAAGGAGTGCATTCTTCTTGTTCAAATTTTTTTATGAGATAAGTAAATCTATTTTTCATGCTTTTTTGACTTTCATATTTGAATGAGTCAAAAAAGCACTATATCCCGTAGTTTCAAATGTTACAAAAAGTTTAAGCTAACGTAAATAAAAACACATATAAAGCCAGATGGTCAGATTTGCTCCGTAAATTTTTAATAGCGCTTCTCAGGTGCGTCTCCACCGTACGTTCCGATATTCCTAAAATAGTTGCTGCCTGCCTATATGAATACCCCTGTAATTTTACTAAATCAATTACTTCTTTTTGTCTATAGGGTAGACTTTCCAGTAGTGTAATTAATGTTCTTGAGCTAAATTTATCCTGTATTTCAGGGGCTTCATTTGCGAGCCTGGCCTCACTAAAGTGGATTGCCGCTTCCTGTTCTCTTAATTTACGTTTGTACTCCTGAATAATTGCATTGCGTATACAGCTGAAAAGATATGACTCAAATTTTTCACGAAATGGATCTATAGTATGCTTTTTACTCCATAGGGTTATATAGGCTTCTTGGACTATCTCAATGGACAATGCTTTATTATTAGTTCGCTTTAATGCAAAAGCATATAATTTGGAATGCGTATCGAAATAGAATTTTTCAAAAGCAACTTTATCTCCTACAACTAATTTTTTAATTATACTCAAACCAAAGACATGTAAACGGCGAAAGTATTTGGTTTTTTAGAACTGCATATTATCTATAGATTAACTAATAGTAAAATATAAATCCATACCTCACAAAAGTATATTTAAGCTATGTACAATTAGAGAAACATCCTACTAAAAACTAAATGTTTGCTGATTTAATCACGTCAATATTACCGTTAAGCATATGGTATGCCGGTACAACTGTAAGCTGTACCGGCTACCTGGAAAAAGTAAAATAATCCTACTTATACAGACGGTTCGGTATCTATCGTTGATTCTAAGGTAGACTCAATGGCATCCGGAATGTTCTCTAAAAGATCATACCCTGTTAAATTTTCAATAGCATCAACCGTAGTTTTAAATTGCGTCCAATCGGTATCTATGTTTTGATCATTGGGAACAAGCACCGCAATTACTCTAGTAGATGTTGTTACGCGTTGAATGTCATTAGTCCCATTAGGTAAAACCAATGCTACTTTCCAAAAAGCGTCCGGTACATTTATTTCTCCGTTTGATATTGTATTGGCCGATCCATTACTACCGGTACCTCCGGTACCAAAAACTCCAGTTATAATATGTACTTCATTCCCATCTAAAGTTAATGACCGTAAATAACTTTCAAAATTGGCCCATGACCTTCTATTATTATCTGGAGCCTGTGGTGCTATATTTGTCATATAATAGGTGTTTTCATTGGAGTCTTCGCTACCGTTGCGGTCTGCCGAAGGGCATAAATGCCCTCTGTCAAAACCAGAATTTGTATAGTCGCTGGTAGTAGCTCTAAAAAAGGTGGCAGGCAATGTTGTATCCGACTTAAAACAGTTGCACCTAGAAGTGGTTCCTGTCCATGCTGTACTTAAATGCCAGCTAACCCAATTGGCCGTTCCGTTACTGTTGTTATATGATAAGCTAAAATCAGGCTTAGAAAGGAAATAATTATCAATAGAAGAAGCTGCATCGGAAGGGTTGCCAAAAGTGAGGTTGCTATCCATAGACGGATTGTTGCCACCTCCTGATGTATTTACTTCAACTTCAATATTGTCTATATTAATTCTGTTAGACCCTCCAGAAATCTTGAATATGCCATAGCGAACGCTTTGGGTATCGTTAACCTCAAACGTAACCGTATTTAATGTGGTTGAATTGGTGGTGATGACATCTCCTACATAGTACCAAGTAGCACCATCATCGTAAGAAGCTACCAATCTCCAATTGGATGCTCCGTTACTTCCATATGCTGCATGACGTACAAGAACACTAGTGGCGCCGTTTTCCATATTGAAGCTCATAGTCAACTTACCGTTATTCCTAATCCTAACGGACTTTGATCCAAACTTTCTGTCATTGGCCAAAGATCCCAATAGGGCATCTTCCAAATACCAATCTCCAGATGGAGATAAACTTACACTTCCGGCAGCATAGCTTCCTTTTGCACCAGATTCAAAGGTTTCCGTAAAGCCAACGGTTTTTGCCGTAAGGTTATATGCTTTGTGCTTATGCGGCCCTTGATTGTCATAATAATAGGTGGGAACATTTAGTTCGCCGTTCATTGTAATTCCTTCTATAGGAGTTTCCTCTATTGGTATTTCCTCATATACGGAGCTATCCGTATAATATTCATCCGTAGAACATCCTATCAATAAAAAGGATAATAAAGCAAAAAGAGAAAGGTAATTTGGGGTAAAGTACTTCATAAGGCTATTACTTTTAGTTTTACAATGTGATATCTTGTAAAGATAATGTAATACTTTACTTACTTATTGTACAGTGTATAGATTGTTCGGAATTAACAAAACGGTTTAAGAAACTAAAGTGCTTCCCACGAATTGTAAACACGAAAATACTAATTTTGAAAACCTGTTCCCCAATGTACCTATAACATCACTACCATGCAGTAACCGCGTACCACCATATAATATCAATAAATAACCACATCACAACCATACCATCCCCAAATCATAAACTATTGATAATTAAACAGTAACACATTTCTACCGTATCACTGCCATGGTTGTACCGTAGTACAACCATTTTACACCATATTACTAGCGTTGCTACCACTGTTAGAAAAATCAAAATTGACACACCACGAGTAATTCGCCTAACTTAACTAGGAAAAATATATAGTAGAATATTTTAAGAGAACCATTTCATTATTTCCTCTCCTATTTGGTCATTTATCTTACCTTCCTTAAGAATATTTAGTCTTCCAATAGCACATTGATGATTCTCATCTCCTTCAAAAACAATAAATTCAGGTTCTTCAGTTTTTAGTGCCGGATATAGTAGAAGCGCATTAAATGAATCCCAATATTTATTATAGACATACATTTGCCTCAAATCATGAGTGGATGGTTTTGTACTTCCTATATTCTTCCATTTGGTGTCTATTACATAGGTCTTATCAGAAGTGCGAATCACAATGTCTGGTCTTATTTTAATTCCGTTCCAGAATGATTTTGACTCTTGACCTTTGACCTCTACACCCTCCATTCCTAGTGCTTTCAGTTTTACTAGTACATATTCTTCCCATAAATCATTCATATTAAAAAGAAGGGCAAGCATCTTCTCTTTACCACTTGAAATATTAGGTGCAAAGTTTAATATAATCAGTCTAGCAATATCCAAAGCCGTTTCGTACGGCTGCGCCTTTCTGTTGATGTTTAATTTTTTAAAAGTGTTCTCGTTAACCGAAACCTTAGAAACATCAGGAAAGTTGGCCTGTACCCGTTTACACTTAGAATATAAATGCGTCCCAGTTGAAAACTGACTTATTATATCTAAAGCCAATGCTAAGATTTGATGAATTTGATGGTCATGATTATAAACCTGGTGAGAGGTATGGAAACGTTCCTTGTGAATTAAATTTTGGTTAATATGAGCAGCAAACTCTAGCTTTCCCTTTAGCGCCTTTACATTACCCGTCCTGATTCCATATTGTTTTATTAAACCTTGATGCACCAGCAACTGAATCTCGCTTAAAAACCACTCAAAATAAATATCCAGCAGGTGTATTTGCTGCTTGTTTACGTTGGCATTGCCAACCTTGTTCACTTTTAAGCGTTTGGTAGCCTTCAGCATTTGAATAAGTACTTGCCGCCACAAAGATTCGGCAGACGACGCACCATCTATCTTTGGTAATACCTCTATAGTAAGACCATCTATTTGAATAACGCCTACATACTGGGAGAATTTGATGCTCTTATGTCTAATCGTAAAATATTTATCATTATGGAGCTGATTTAGCTTTGCCAAAGCATTAAAGTGTTTTTCTTCAAAACGTACTTTGTCATAGCTTTGGCCAATGCGTAATGTATGATGCTCAAAAACCTGAAGTATGTTTTTTCGCTTATTCATCTGCCACACCCAATAATAATTTGACCGCAGCTTCTATATCTTCTATTGGGTTAATAAGTTCAAAACTAATATTGCTTTCAGGCTCTTCAATATTCTTAAAATTTGGGAATATGTTTTTTATAATATCTTTTTCCTTTACGAACCCACTACCAAGTACTAGAGCTATTTTTTCGTAATCATTATAAAAATATTCTTGAAGAAGCGGTATAATATTATTCTTAAACACACTTAATAGTCCTTCTGTATCACCGCTCTTTAGTTTGATAAAATAAGAATGACCTACGGCATGGTCTCTATCTAATAATGCTTCTATTCTTAGATTAATTATTTCCAATACCTCTTTAAGGTCAAAACCCATATACTCTATGTGGTTTAATCTTTCTGGATTAGGCATTACTTCTTCAAAAACAAAACGACGCCTAAGCGCAGTGTCCAATGCTTCAACGCTACGGTCTGCTGTATTCATGGTTCCATAAATATCCAAATTCGTAGGCACACTGAACTCTTTTTTTGAATACGGTAGTTTTATACTTAACTCATTTGATGCTCCTTTTCGCTTATCTATCTCTATTAGGGTTATTAACTCCCCAAAAATAGCTGAGACATTACCCCTATTTATCTCATCAATAAAAATTGCGTATCTATTTTCTAAATCATTTTGAGCTTTTATACATAAATTTTTAAAAACTCCATTCTCAACAGTGTACCCCAACTCTTTATTTTCACTAACCTCTTCTGGCATAATTGGTTTTATGCCTTCAACAAAATCCTCATAAGCAAACGATTGGTGAAAGGTTACAACTTCATAATTCTTTATTACCTTATTTGGGTTTGCTTTAAAATTATTGATTGAGTCTAAAATATCAAATAATTCAGGAACCTGTTCTTTTAATTCCCCATCTAACAAGCTCCACGTTTTATCATCATTTTTATCAAAGATATAGGGCACTTGCCTTTGGGTATATGCAACGTTTACAGATTCCAAAACCGTATGCATTTGTAGGGTACCCCAAAGTGTTGCCCTAACATTTTTAGATTCTGATAGTTCGGCTTTTTTAGTCACCCATCTATTCTCTAGAATGCCATTAACTTTTGCTGTTCCTATCTCTAACAAAGTCAAAGCTATAACCTGCCACCATGTTAAATTTGCAACAGTATCCTCAAAGTGTTTCTCAACCGTAATAGAGGTTTCTTGAATGGTGTATTTATCAAATAATGTTTCCTTTAATTGATATGTTTTTCCTGTACCAGGAGGTCCATAAAAAATTTTATTTATGGGCTCCGTTAGATTCCTAATTACTTTTTTTCCACTCACGATTAATTCTTGCCCTTCCTTTAAAAAATTAATAAATGCTTTTATAGAAGCGGAATAAAAAGTGTTTGTGCCATATGACGGGGCCTGTTCGTAGTAATATTTACCATTAACATCTTTTTGATTGTCAATTAAATCTTGATATAATGATGTGAGCTCCGATATATTTGATATTGAATAAATGTCAATGTCCAAAAGTTCATTTAATATATCTATTGCCCTTATGTATGACTGACTTTTTTTACTCGTTTCCGTACTCTTCAGCCAATCTGTGAAACGTTCTTTGACACCTACGATTTCTACAGTTGCTTCATTCCAAATTCTCTTAGTAAATTCAAAATAATCCTGCTCATCTTTTTTCTGCTTTAATATTCGTTTGTGAAGTTCAGATGGCCTTGTATTCCTGTCAAATGGGATATTAAAATTGTTCGCTATTTTTCTTAAAACATCTAATTTAAAAATATTCAATGAATTAAAATTGCTGTACAAGAATGCGATTTTCCATTTGTAAGCAAAACCTAAATCTAATTTGTCAATTGCAACTAGGTCATTACTACCAACAGCTTCTACAATCTCTAAAATTATATTTTTTATTGAACCAAAAACCTCTTCTTTCGTCTCCCCATATTTACTATACCAAGCATAAACACCATCAGTTCTGCTGCTTCTATCAGTAACTTTAGAACTTATATCCTTTCTTCTGTATATACCAAATTTATATGCTGAACCTCCCCATATACTGCCTAAGTCTGTTGTTCTAGCCTCTACCCAATAACAAAATGAACTTTCCTTATCTAAATTGGTATACTCATCAAGAGACATGTTCCTCAACCTTGCAAGGGGCCATTCTTTCAAAAATTGCTCTTTAAGTTTATAAAGATTATTATCCATAGCAAAAATTGTATTGAATTCTTCTTTTGTAGCTGTAAAATTAGTCCCTTGATTACCTGCCTTAAAATTTGAAAATTCAGACAAACCTTTTAGTTGAGATGACAGAATTGGTTTTTCGGCAAAGCTTCTTAAAATTTTAAGCTTTACCCGCTCGACTTCGCCTACGCTTTGCAAATTCTTATAATGTTGTAGCTCCTCTGATTCTTCTTGAAAAAAACCGACTTCTGAAGTAACTTCTGCCAAGGCATAACAACCTGATTGACTTCCGGTTTGCCATATAATCACCTTATCACCAACCGTTATCCTATCTTTATGGGTAGCAACTTTCCAACTTTGCAAATGGCCCTCTTTAAGTGCACCTGCTATATCATATATAGCTGGATTACCTTGAAAGAGCCAGTAATTAGTTTGTCGAAAATAATCATTCAAAAACTTAGTATAGTTTTTATCACCTAGAATCGCAATAGGTATTCCATTACCTTTTTTTCTATCATAATCATAGAATACCTTATTCTTTATTCGCTCTTTTTTACTGTTTTCAAACTTTATATAAGAAATCATTTCCTTATAATTATTCTTGTTAACTGAGAACAAATCTTTATCGAAAAATTCATTGATCTCATTTAATGTTGCGGTTACAGATTCAATTGTTTTGCCATAGTATGGTTGATAGTTGACCGTGGCATTATCAAGCAACCACTTAGCAAATTTCTTTTTTACGGTCATGCTTTCAATATCTTTATTTTTAAGAATAACATCGAAGCCATTTCGCTCTAATGCTTTAAAGCAATCAGTATTTAAACCACCCTTAAAATAACGTTCTATTTTTCTCCCTACAGCATGAAAATTGGCATAAACCATTATTGCTTTGGGAGGGTACCTTTTACCTTCATATACTATATCATATGTAGAGGAAAAACTAAAACCATTTGGTAAGCCCTTTACTTGATAATCTTTGATGCCTAAGAGGATATGTTCTTTTGTGACTTGGTCGAATAGCATTAATTATAATCTTTACTTTGTAAGTTTGAGTACATTTTCTCCCATAGAATATCATGAGTACAATGAGAACAACGCGCTGCGCTATGAGGAACTGAACCAAAAGGATATTTACCGAAAAGCAAACCTGTGCGTACATAAAAGTTTCTTTTTTTTCCTTCAGGTTTATGGCCAATTGTTTTCCTATTTGAAAACTGTTCTGAATTAAAATATTTGGGAGACCCCATCATAATGATATACGGCGGATCAATAAATTCAACATAAGCTTGAAATAAAGGTATTGATATCATCCAGTCCTCCCAACTTAAAAACTTGGTACTCGGTGTTCTAAAAAAACAAAGGTTACTATAGTTTATTTCATCAAAAGAACAATCAAAATGTTTTGTAAGATGCTTATCAACGTGAGTTTTAAAAGGCCAGGTGTTAGAATCAATTTCTTTTGGATAAGAAACCTGTGGCTTATGTACAAAGTCTTTACCCACTCCCCAATTTAGCCCAAAAACAATTGGCTTTTTTCGCGTAAATGGGCCACTGCAAATAGAATAGAACCAATCTTTGTGCTTATTTTTATTATAGACAGGAGATTTATAAAATGCTTTTTTTGTAATACTTAAAAGATCATTAAAAAATATTTCTTCTTCACTCATTACTTATTTATTCTTAAAATTAGGTGTGGTATTTATCTTTCTATTCTGTAACGATGCAAAGTCATTTAATAATATTTAATTCTTTGAGAATATCTTTTTTCATTTTACTGAGAGGTCTCTTATGAAAATCAGCCTCATTTATATGCGTACCAAATGCTAACCGGTAGAGTTCTTCAATGGAAACTTTTTGGTCTGCCTTACTAAGCAAAGTTCTAAGTTGTAGCAAATAACGAGGAGAGTATAATTTTCTTAACCTTACTAAATCCTCAATCTCATCTTCATGAGTTGCATAAATTTCTTCCAATTTGAAGGCCTTAATGGTTGCATCCTCCTTAGAACCACTATTCCTACTAATTTGAAATTTGTATTTATTATAGCTGTCAATTCTATAGCTAAACTTATACTGTGGTGCACTATCCACATACGGATGTATAAAGGTGTCAAGACTCATTACGGTCTTACCCTTAACACTACTATTGCAAACATGACAAGAAGGAATAAGATTAAAAAAAGATAATGCAAGCAAAGGATAGCTTTCCTTCGGAAACCAATGGTCAAATTCAGGTCTAGTAATTTTAGTGGGATTTCTAACCGTCTTTGTATAGATACGATTGCAATACGTACAAGTTTGAATATTCAGAGATTCAGCTAAATCATAAGCGGAATATGGGCTAGTTTTTCTCGCGAACCCTCCGGTATATTTAAAAATGCCATTTATATCTTCGACAAAATGGTTGTACAGATTAAATATATCACTTTCTATAGCATTCCTCCTTACAGCTTGTATGCCTTTAATTCTTAAGAATTCTGTCCATCCGGCAACGGAGTACCCCGGAATAGCATCTAACAAATCGTTGTGATGTTCTTCCAAAAATTCTGGAGTATCCGTAAGAATAGCACTTATCCTCCAATCTGCCAGAAAAGTTTTTAATTCGGAAGCAGGCAGGCCATCAATACGTTGTTTGATTATTGGATATAATTTATCATGATGCAGCTGCTTTGCAACTGTAATATTTGGAGTATGTAGGTCTAAACTAATCATGACCTCTATTCAAAATGTTATGTAAATATGCTGTTTCTTTTGCAATCATTTCTGTTATGAACTTTTCATTAATCTCAACTTCACTTAACATTTCTATAAGCTTATTTCTCAATACGGGTTCTTCTATGAGGGAAATTATTTTTTGCATCTTCTCATATTCTTCTCTATTAAATTCATCCTTGTCTTTATTCGCCTTAATCCATTCAATTACTTCATCTATTTTGTCTTTAGCAAAATCTCCGATTAAATAGTCTTCCAAAAAGAAAGAATTGGCCAATAAATCATTAATGTTTGCTCCAAACGAGTTAATCCTAGAAACATCATTAGAAGCTACTATGGTATTCCCAGATGTTAAATCTTTGGACAACAACACCATATTATTACTAGGTATGTCTGATAAGCTTAAGGGGCTATGGGTGGTCAAAATAATTTGAAGATTCTTATCAGGAAAAATCTTTGGAATCATACCCACTAAAGATTTAACAAACATGCGCTTCCACATCGGATGAAAACCTAAATCAGCCTCATCCAAAAGAATATAGTAGTTTTGAAAATTTAAAGGCTCATCCGCCAGCCAAACTCTCTCATTAATTTTGTTCTCCAATCGGTATTGCAAATCAAGTAAAACAGAAAAAAGCTCATACATAGCCATTTCTCCAGTACTTAGTCTAATATCTGGCTCAAATATTAGCATGGCCTTTTTATCGTAGCTAAATTTTTCCTTGAACGAAAGGAGAAAATCTTTATAAGATTCAATTACTTCAAAGCAATCCTCAAAATCAACTGTAACTTCAGTCCAATTTTCAATATCATCATCTTTTTCCGCAACCTCTAATAGTAACTCTGTTAGTTCTTTTATTTGTTTAATTGGTAGATGAAATTCAAGACTGTTCTTTTTAATAAATGCTTTTTCTAGAAACCAATAGAATGCTTCTTTTAAGGTGATTATACTTGCAAATTCTGGGTCACTCGTGTAAATTTCATTTTCAATAAAACCTTCTTCTAGGTATTTATTTCCGCTATTCTCAAATATTGAATGAACTTTACAAATTACCCCGTCCAAAATTTCGAGTTTCAGTCGCAACTTATCAATTGACTGATTATACTCTGGGTTTTTATCAAGGTCCTCCTTCGTTTTTATTCCAAGTTTATCAGCCAGTTCTATTTCTTCACGATTTCTTTGAGTCCTCTTTATTTCTTTGAATGTATTAAAGAATGGTCTAAAATTTCTTGAAGTTTGCCAATCGTCTTTAGAGATTTTTTGAACTTGAACCTTAATTTTATGAAAACTTGGAATATTTAAGTTTCTAAGTTCTTCCGAAAAAACGTCTGATTTCACAAAGGTAATTACTCTCTTCAATTGTTCTGAGTTGTGCAATTCCCAAAAGGAGCTAAAATCTAGTGGTTCATTCGGGATATCACGATTAAAGTAAGATAATTTTGAAAGGTTCTGAGTGTAACTCTGTTCTGTTTCCTCACTCGCATCACTCAAATACGGGGTGTAATAAATAAAGAGTCCTGCGTCCTTTGCCCAGGATATAGCAGACCTTCCCTCTTCCTCAAAAACTAATGGAAAACCACCCTCTTTTAGTATATGAAGTATAGTTGATTTACCAGAACCATTTCCTCCTACTATAGCAGAAACATTCGTAATTTCCTTTGACCAAAATCCTTCAATAAATTCTGGGTTCTCTTTTTTAATTGAAATCTCATACCCTTGTGTAGTTTCGACAACTTCATATAAAAATTGCCCTCCCATATTTAAGGTTAGCTCATGATGGTCTTTACCAAATATATGTGGAAGTGCATTTTGATGAATAAAAATAGCTGCAATTCTCATATCATATAATTATTTAACTAATAATTTCAAATGCAACAACAAACCAAGCGCTGGGGAATGTTTTAATGGCACATAAGTCTTAAAGTTGATAGTTTTAAAATCCTTTAATTCCAAATATGCTTTATGAACTTGTTTCAAATCCATATCCCAAATTTCTTTAGTAGATTGTCTTTTAAAAAACATTGTGGTTTCTTTAAGCTTTTCAACCACATACTCATTCCCTTCTAAGCTATTAAAAGAAACAATTGGACTAACCAATTGCATAAACTCAATGAATCTTATGTCTGGTTTGGTTTTTGTATACATTATTGAGTATTATTTGCCTTTAATAAATTCATCCAAAAAGGCTCTAAACTCCTTAGCCGTTTTTTTGTCAAATTGTACGTTCTGTTTGGAACCTCCACCTCTTTCTAAATCACCTTTTGCATAAGTTCGAAGTTGTAAATAGTCCTTCTCAATAATCACATCACCAAATACATCTCCAGACCTGAAGTTAATATGTTCATTTTTTTCTAGAATCAATTTTCCAATAATTGCCATTTAATTTTTATTTAATTCTCAACCCTTGCCAAATTCCATTCTTTTCACCCAAATAGAATTTTTCTAAATATCTTCCTAACAACTAATCTCTCATTTCAGTCATTATACTATCTATATAATGCCATTCATTTTCACCTACAGCTTGAATTCTACAACCTGAATCTTTGAAAAATTCATACCTAAAAGCTGGTTCTTTATTTATTTTTAATACGCCTGATTGTTCTTCGCCCAATAGTTTAAAACGCCAGTTACGTCTTAATTCTCCAGAACTAAACAATATATATCTAGGATATACTCCAGTTTTTTCAAACTCACGAGACCCGCCTTCCTGGATTGTAACTCCTATATTCATTTTATTTTTCTTTTAGCGTTTGTAATTGACTATCATATTTCCATTTGATAATCTCGCCAGACAAAATCAATTGAATAACCTTTTCAATTATTGGCAATGGCACAACAAACCATTCTCTAGGTGTTATTCTACGTCCTTTGTCATCAAATACATCGACGTTCAGGCATACTTCAGCAAAGAATCTATGAAGTAAATGTTCAAATTTCTGGGCATTCATATTATAGCATTTGTAACCATCTACAATAGATACATCTGCCATTAAATAGGTGGGTTCCTTCGCTGCGTTTTTAATACGTTCTTGAACTGGAACAGTTGAGAAGCCTATTTTATATAAATCTGTTATGGATGCTATTTCTGGTTTCTTAGATTTAGATTTTAATATATATATCCAACCAGTTTCTAAATCTTCCTCGTTTAAAATATTTGCGTTTTTAAAAAGTTCATCTTCATTGGAATAATCAGGGTTCGTTACCATTTGACCATTCTCGTGAAGGACTTTATACAACGATTGAAACATCATTTCTGATTGTGTACCATTCTCAAAAATCGTTTTAGTTCTACCATCTGGCCTATTATGTATTCCACTTTTAAACTCTTGAATTTGTTTCTCCCAATCCACATTTTCCAAATAAAGCATAACACCATTATTGATATAGTATTCATTGGGCTTTAAGCATTCATAATTGAAATTGACAAGTTTTCTTTTTCCCTCTCTCAACTCCTTGTGTACTTCTTTAAATTTAACCTCGTAGGGGGCAAAATCTTTGTTTTTCATTGCCTTTCGATGAGCTACAAAATCAGATGCCGTTCTTTCCGTTGAACTAGGTACATTCTTTAACTCAAATATTGAAGCAGTTTCCTCGGTATCTAAAATACCCAAATCATCATCGTTCAAAATATCCGCTACTGACTTTACTTCTTCTTTTGTGTTTAAAAGATTATGTGTATCATAGGGTTTCAATATCTCAACTTTCTTAGCATCTTTCCTTAATGCCTTTAATCTTGATAGCAGTTTAAATTCGGTGACATTGGTAGCTTCTGGTTCTCGATTATTCTTTTCAAAAAAGGCATTAATATCTTGGAACGATTCAATTAAGCGTTCATCTTCAGTTTTTACATTAGAGTTTTTGGGTTTAGAATCTAAAATTCCAAACTCATCATCATTAAATATATCTTCTAATGTTTTCTTTTTACTCATTTGCTTGGGCTTTACGCTTTTGCTCTTTTAAAAATATGATTGCTTCTGCTAAACGTCTTTCTTGTGGGTCGAAAGATTGAATGCTTGGTTGTTCTCCTGTTTTTGCTATCCAGTTTTTTATTTTAGGCCACAATATAATTGCTTCTTCATCAGTCATTGTTATTCTTGTAGCATCTATAGTTTCTTGAATTGCTTTAAATACTGATGCTGTTACTGACTTAGATAATATTTCAAATGCCTTTTGAAATGGATTGATGGTATCTATTAAGTCAATATTAATATCATCAATATTTACAAAACTATCGGCCATACGAATAAAGCGTTTATCACCCACTTCTTCAATAGTACCGTTTTTTATTACAGAATCTACCACTACGTGTTGACGAACAGCTTCTACTTCTTCATCTGATAAATCTGGATAGGTTTCTTTAATAATTTTAGGTATCAACACTTTATTAATAACTTCAGGATCAACATTACCAGGCATTGCTTTAATCATTTGCTGGTCTTGCATAATTTTTGCTTTCAAGTCATTAATATCACTTTCAATAATATCTTTTGCTCTTTGTGAACTTGGCAACTTAAACCCATCTATTTTTATAGTTTTTTCATCGTCTTCTAAATCATCTTCTTCTTCGCCTTCTTCTGGAAATTTGGGTTTAAATTTAAAGTTAGGCGCTAATACTTGTTCCATTAATAAGGATGCTGTAATAGCTTTTAGCATATTGTTTACAGATAGTTTTACTAAATCATCTTCTGCATCTGGTTGCGCTATTAAATTAGTAAACTGAGAATGCGATTTATTATCACTATCTCTTGTTGCTCTACCTATAATTTGAATAATTTCTGTTAACGAACCTCTGTAACCAACTGTTAATGCATGTTCGCAATAGGGCCAATCAAACCCTTCTTTTGCCATACCTAATGCTATGATAATATCTATATCATCAACACTTTTTACATTACGCAAATATTCTTGTATTTTATCTCTATCCTTTTGGTTATCGTGAACTAAATCTGCAATCTTTAATGTTTTGCCCGTAGCTTTACTAATTACATATAGAACACCCGTGTCTGGGTCTTGATAATCTAGAACTCCTAAGCCATCAACTATTCTATTCACTTCTTCGTACTTGTCTTTTTCAGACTCACCGGAATTTACACTTGGAATGTGAATAATTGTTTTTTTGCTTTCATCTAATATCTCATGTATAGCAGATGTATATTTTCCTTGATAAAAGTGATACCCAATTCCTAATGATTTTAAATATTCATAACCATTTAATTGTTGGTAATAATCATACTTTACTTTGGTGAATTTTGCCTCATCTTCTGGTAATAAAATAGGCACGGAATCCCCCCTGAAAAAAGAACCTGTCATTGCTACTACGTGGGCATTGGATTTTTCCATTATACTACTTAATACCAACCCTAACTTATTATCACCATCTACAGATACATGGTGAAATTCATCTATTGCCAATAAACAATCATTTAGTTGTTTTTCATCTATGGCATCAAAAGCAAAACGTAAGGTAGCGTGTGTACAGATTAGAATTTTTTCATCACTTTCTAAAAAGTTTAGAAATGCAGTTACTTTACTTTTTTCTATACCAGGTGTACATAAATTATATCTTGGGTTAGGTTCCCAATCTGCAAAAAAACCAAACTTTTTTAATTCTGTTTTAGCAAACGAACTACCAATAGACCGTTCTGGAACAGCTACAATTACTTTTTTTATATCTTGATGTATTAACTTATCTAAACCAATAAACATTAAGGCACGAGATTTACCAGAAGCTGGTGGTGCTTTAATTAATAAATATTGAGCTGTACGAGCTTCAAATGCTTTTTGTTGCATTTCTCTCATACCATATTCGTCGGTGCTTTTACTTTTACCTGTTTGGCTGTAGGTTACGTGAACTATATCTGGCATAATTTATTTAAAATTAAATATTGTATTAAAGATTCCTGTAAACCCTGTGCCCACCATTATTGATAAAATAATAATTAAAATATCTTTCTCCTTCTTTGCTTGCTTGTCAAAAAAACTAACAAAAACATCTGTTTTAGATGATTCTGTCGGTATTTCATTCCGACCGACTAACTCCCATAATTCTTCTGGAATTATCTGGTCATTATTGTAGTGAAGGTTTTTATTAAATATATTATACAAGCTAATTTTATTATCTAGGTCGTCAAATTCCTCTATATTTTCCTCGTGCTTAATTTTAGTTATTTCGATAGATTCGTCGTAGTATACATTATTTTCAATCAAAAAACTTTGCAGATTTTGCCCACTTATGGTACTGCTCAATCTAGCTTCTGCGTTGGAATAATAATCGTTACCCGATTTAAAAGGTTGATAATATTCAACGTGATATGGAAATGAATCAATTTCAATTTTGGCTTCGTAATAAAAAATATCATTTGATTTGAAATTAGGTAAGACATCAGGATTGTAGCCAAATAAATAGAACTTTATGCTATCACTTGGTATTTTATTGAAGGCAATTTTTGATTTTGATTCATATGGAAAAGAATCAACTTCATTGATTTCATAGAGACTAGCTTTTTCAATGTTTGGAGAGCTAAAATAAAAATTTACTTTACGCTTAAATTCAGACTGTTTTTTATACCCCAGGTCATTATCTAAATAAAAAGACGCGTAATAAATTATTGTATCCCTTAAAATATCATAGCTAGAAAAGATTGTAATTATCTCATCTTCAAGATTATTGTGGCTATACTTAGCCATTAGCATATGTCTTCTCAAAGAATCGTATTTTGTTTCAGATTTATGACCTTCATTCCAGAATTCAATCTCTCGCTTTCGGTCCTCAGAAATTGAATCATAAGGTATTGGATAACCTCGCCGGCGATAATCCCTAAACCTCGTGGGTTCAATTTCTATAGCAGAGAAAAAGTGAGAATTCTCATTATAATACTTTGGTTCTTCAAAAAAACCATGTAAATAAAATATTCCTGAACTTGCCACTATAACTAAAAGCAAGCTAAAAAAACCATAATTATAACTTTTTCTTTTATCAACAGGTAATTTTCTATAATTTGAAATTATTGATAATAAAAGTGCTCTAACTTTTTTACCTAAAAAAACTATACTTTTCTTGAGTGAAAAACACGTAGCACCAACAATATTTAGTATTTTATCTTTAACACTCATTTTCTAAGCTTTCTTTTTACGTGTTCTTTTAGGTTTATCTAACAAAGTGTTTTTGTTTATCATCTTTTCATATTCTTTAAAAAGATATTCTAAACGCTCTGTATCACTCTCAAATGGTTTTAAACGATAACAACGCTCAATAGCTAAATCTAATTGATGATGCGCTTCTTTTAAACCTTTTGGCATTTTATTTGGGTCATAGAGTTGGGCCATAGTTTTGCCTGAATGTTTTTCTCTCTCTTCTAATATTTCAAATACGTGTAAATTAATTTGTTCTTTTTGTTTTTGAGATATTTCAGGGAATGGAAAAGTATTATAACATACGCTAGCAGAATAACGAATCCTCGTTTCCAATTTTCCTCCAACTGCTTTTATCCAGACAGTATGAATTTTTGAACTAATTAGCCCAAGAATCCATGGTTCTGGGTTGAATATGGCTTGAGCAGAGTCTGATACAATACAATTACTGTCCAAAAAACCTATAGGAAGATATTCTCTAAGTTCTGAAGATACTCTTGGTATAATTAAAGCTTCAACATCACTTGGGCTACGCTGAGCAAATTTATGAGGAATAGAAGAATACCCATTCGTTGTTTTGGCTTTAGATGAAACTCTAAAATCAAAAACTTTATTGATTCTTTCTTTAATGTTTGAAATACTTTCGGCAAATTCTCTTTGATCATCTTTAATCCAAAGACACCATCTTTCTTTACCTTGAATAAACTCAGCAGAACCGAATAAAGGACGTAACAAAATTGAAGCACTATTATCAACTTGCAACAGTTTTTCTTTTTCCTCTGTTGTTAAAATAAGATTACCACCATCTCTTGCCATACTTCCCATTACCATTTGAGGCAAGAAAAAGGAAATGGGTTTAGACCTTTTATTTATGAAGACAGTTGGCCCAGCGGTTAGATATGGATTGATATTTATTACTTGACCCTTATGACTGCCTGATATTAAGTATTTAGGATTAGAAGAATTATTCCTAATACCTATAATTACAACAGTTACTCCGGCATTTCCTTTGGCATTATTGGTCCATTTGAAAGACGGATAAGCAAAGTCTATTTCAATATTTTGATCAAATATTTTAGGCCATAAATAGGCTACTTGTTCGCCTTGACAAATTGAATTGGTTGAAACATATGACAACTTACTTTTTGAATTTCGGATAAATTCTGCACCAAGTATGAACCAACAAGTTATATAATCTGAATCTTTATATTCTTTACTACCTCTAAAAGCTAATTCAACATCTCTTTTTTGGTTTACGTCCTGTAATCTTGCGCCCAAATATGGCGGATTACCCAAAATATAGATTTCATCATCATCATTTTTAGGACATGTGTCTTCCCAATCTAAGCGTGTAGCATTCCCTTGTGTTATATGACCAGCTTCTTTTAAAGGTAAAATGTCTTCTGCTTTGCCATAATCGTGAAGCTCACTAATAAACTCTTTGTTCATTTGGTGTTCTGCTAACCATAAGGATAAAATTGCCATTTCGTGTGCAAAATCGTCTAACTCTATGCCATAAAATTGAGAGAGTTTAATTTTAGTGTACACATCTGGAAAACCTAAATTTAACTGATGGTTCACTTCGTAGATTCTTGCTAAAATCTTTATTTCTAATCGCCTTAATTGTTTATAAGCAATAATTAAAAAATTACCACTACCACAAGCAGGGTCAAATACTTTAATTTTTGCAATTCTATTAATGAGTTTATTTAATTTCTTTACATCATTAAAATGTTTTTCAAATTCTTCGTTTAATTCATTTAAAAATAAAGGCTCTATTACCTTCATAATATTAGGTACAGAAGTATAATGCATCCCTAAGCCACTACGATATGTAGGGTTTACTACTGCCTGTATCATAGAACCGAAAATATCTGGATTGATTTCGCTCCAATCTAAATCGCCACACTCAATAATTATTTTTCGCGCTGCTGCCGTAAACTTTGGTGATACTATTGTATCTCTAAATAAACCACCATTTACATAAGGAAACTCTTTAAAGTGATCCGCTTCTTTACTATTATCTTTTGTATTAAGAACTTTAAAAAGCCTATCTAAAAATGTATGTGTATCACTTCCATCTTTTTGAGTATGTTGCTCTAATGTATCTGTAAACATTCCCTCAATAGGAAATATATCCGTGTCCTCTGCGAAAAAACAAAAGAGCAAACGAGATAAAAAGATATTTAAGTTATGGCCGCCATCATCGTAAATCCCAGGGGTTTCTTGTACTAGAATATCGTACATTTTAGCCATCTTTTCAGATGCCTTTCTATCTGCAAAATTCTCGTTCTTCTGTGCGTATTTTTCTTGGCCTGCCCATGGTAAAAAGAAACCAAAGTGTTTATGTATTTCTAGAATAGGTGTATCTAATGCTAACCCTGTTCTTATATCTTTGGCTAATAATGTTTTGTAATCTGTAACTATTACAAAGCGTGGATTGTGCTTTAAAGAATCTACATCTTTAGTTAATTCATCAATAGTATTTAGAAGTGATCCAGCTGCTATTTCTTTGAAAAGCATTTTACTTTTATAAAGTACTTCTCCTTCAGCTTTAGATAAATTGAAGTCTCCTTTTTTTAAACGTGTAATAGATGTTTTAGATATACCGTAAGCTTTCAGTAAGTCGAATACAAATTCTTCTTTATTGAAGTTTTCAACTAATGCTATTACGTTTTTTTCTATTTGAGATGCGTTCATTTAATACCTTAGTTATTTTATAATACCAATGACCATTGTACTCTTCTATCTATTTTTGATAGCGAAAAGTAGTTTTTTTAACCAATAAAATAATCACCAATTATAATACATTGACAATTGAGCTTAATTCGATAAAGTATAGAGGGTATTTTTACTCTAGAATTTTTGATATAAATCATTACTACTAACGGTCAGTTTGGAACATTAAATATAGAACAATTATTCTGTTGAAGGTAAATTCTGATAGTTAATAAGTGTTCTAAGTACATTAGCTATTTTAGCATCATCTCTACCAAATGCATGGTACGCGAATATATGGTGCTAGTGAATCACATACACCTCCTTAATAAAGTGAAAAATACGTAATGTTATCTTGTAGGCCTTACGGAAAAGCGTAAGGCTATGGTTAAAATTGGCCTTAAAGCCATACTTTCTTTTATGGAAGGGTTATAAGAAGATATAATAAGAGCTAAATATATGGTAGTTATGGTTTAAAATTACTTTTAATAGGGTGTTATATTACGAATGTATAGTTATGACGGAAAATATATTGTGGTTCATTTTAATAATAGCCACCATAAACATGGTGGAGCTTAAACCATGTCCATGTGGTTATTCTTAACCAAAAAAAGAGCAACAGTTTTCGGTTGCCCTTTAAAATGATATGGTATTTTTTACAACCATAGACCTTCCCAATCTAATGTACTTTAAAATGTCGCAAGGCATTACTAATATGCGTTTCTACGGTACGTATGGATATATCCAGTTCTTCTGCTATCTCCCTGTTTTTATACATTTTAATTCTACTGAGATAGAAAACGTTCCTACATTTTTTTGGAAGTTTTTGCAGAACTTTTTTAAATTCAAATTCCAGATCATTCTCTCGTAATTTTTTGTCTACGGTATGAGGACTAGGTAATGTAGCAATTATTGTTTCATCCAGTTCTACATATTTATTATTACGATATGCATTTATAACTTTATGACGGAGAGCTGTGGTCAAATAACCTTTAAGGTTATGAATTTCAATTGTTGCTTTCCTCTCCCATAGTTTAATAAAGAGTTCCTGGATGAGATCCTCGGCTAACTGTCTATCTTTTAAAAGTATGAAAGTATGTCTATATAAATCATTGAAATATCTGTTATAGACCTGTCTAAAAGACTCTTGGTCTCCTGATTTAACTTTATCAAATAGCTCCTTATCAGATATTTGGTTATTCATTTGGTAGTTGGTATTGAGCTTCTAAATTACACATGAAATTCTCGTATAAAGTAAGTTAGATTATATGCATTTGTTAAGAAATGGTTACAGGCGACCATAATAAATGCCGCCTACTTAGAATAGTAGACGGCATTCTTAAAAATGAAACTAACGTAAACTAACTATTACCTGTATGGGAAAGTGGTCGGAAATAAAATTACCGCCTCTTTGCCCGTCCAATATGTGGTGCTTGTGCACTTTTACATCTTGGCTTGTAAAAATATAATCTATTCGTTCTCTACTTTGGTCTGGTTCTAGAGCGAAGCCATTGAAAGTATATTCTGGACCGTACACCATTTTTGCACTTTTATTACTATCAACAAGTACTTTGTCTTCAGCCACATCACTTGTTAATACTTCATAGGGCTTTTCCGAGGGTGAGAAATTGAAATCTCCTGTGATTAAAAATGGTGAGGTGCTAGCAATCTTTTTAATCTGTTGCTTAATAAGCTTAGCACTTTCTAATCGAGCAGTTTTTCCCCGATGGTCAAAATGAGTGTTGAAAAAGTAAAACTCCTCACCAGTTGATTTTTTACGAAGTTCAACCCAAGTCATAATCCTTGGCAATGCAGCATCCCAACCTTGAGAATTTTCTTTATCCGGTGTTTCAGATAACCAGAATGTTCCACTGTCCAAAAGTTCAAACTTATCCGCTTTGTAGAAAACTGGGCAAAACTCCCCTTCTTTACCGCCATTTCTTCCTATGCCAACATAATCATAATCAGGGAGTCGTTTGACCATATCGTTCAACTGGCTCTCTATGACTTCTTGTGCTCCAAAAACATCTACTTCAAAGAAGTTGATGCTTTCACAGAGCCAATCTCTTCGGTTTTCCCAAATGTTTATTCCATCCTTAGGACTTGCATACCGAATATTAAAAGTCATTGCACTAATGGGTTCGGTAGTTTGAGCAATGCTAAAAAATGCTCCTATGAATAAAAATGCTATACTAAGAATGTTCTTAATTTTTCTCATAATATTAATTTATTCCCAGCCTGGGTTTTGCGTTAGGTTCGGGTTTAGTTGTAATTCGACTCTTGGTAATGGATATAAGTAATCCCTTTCCTCATCAAAAGTTCTATTATTGAAATCAGGTTGAGGGTCAATCAAGTTATTCCCATCAAAATACATATCAGAGCCAATTTTTATATACTGCACGCCCTGTACTTGACCTGCAGGTTCATCACCTTCGAATAGAACAACATCTATATTTCCATCAGAATCCATATCGTACTCCCCTGCACCGGGAAAATACAATCCGCGTAAAGGCTGTGTTAATGTTTGGCCTGCTTTCCAGCGTACAATATCGTTCCAACGGTGATTCTCCATATATAGCTCTATTCTTCGCTCTCTCCTAATTTCTAGAATTACACCTTTGTTCGCACCGTTAACGGTAGCGTATTGATCTTCTAAAAAAGAATCTGGATTGTTGTTGGCATCAACCAAGCTTAAGGCTGGCATGCCCACCCTATCTCTCAATAATTGGACAGATACATCCAAGTCAGTCTGGGTCAGTGTGCCAAGTTCAGCTTTTGCTTCCGCATAGTTTAATAGCACCTCTCCGAAGCGAAGAATAGGTAAATCGGTTATAGATTCATCATTGGTATCATACACCGGTTCCGTTACATATTTGGTCAATTGGTAACCCGTCATTGTGGCACCAAGGTTGGGAGCTAATTCCATTGCCTCACCTTTCCTCATATAACCGGGTGTACGAATCGTTTGCGATAAACGAGGGTCTCTATCCGCTACCTCATCGGGAAAGAAAAACTCATTATAATTGGGCAAGTCGGTAAACCTTGATCCATCGGCCATCAAATAACTATTGACCAGATCTTTGGGCATACCCGGACGACCGTACGAAGATGTGGTGGTATAGTAATTTACATTATGATCAACAGCAACAGTTTGGGTAAACTGCCGACTCAAAATCATTTCGCTTGTTTGGGCATCATGAGAGTTGAACAAATTCATATAATCCGTACTTGCACTACCCGTACTATAAATACTATATGGTGAGTTTTCCATCAGTTCTAGAGAAGCATCAACGCTCGCGTTCAGATAAGTTTCGTATCCGGCAACATCTCGGTATTTCTCGAAAGTACCTTCATAAAGCGCAACCCTCGATTTTAAAGCTAGTGCACTATACTTGGTAATCCTGTAAGCCTGAACCTCTTCATTAAGGTTGATAATAGCACGGTCAAGATCTTCTAAAATCTTGTCGGTGATAAACTGGCGACTCTCTCGCGGGGCTTGGAGACTCTCCATATCCTCTGCGCTTAAGGTCTTATCGTAATAAGGCACTTCTCCAAATCTTTTTAATTTCTGAAAATAGAAGTAGGCCCTAAAAAAATAAGCGACCCCGCTATAATGAACCTTTGCCGACTCATCTTCGCATTTTTCATAATTCTCGAGAAAGTAATTGATATCCCTGAGATAGGCCCAATCCCAACCACCACCTGTTGTAGGTATGGTTCTCGAACCTCGCATTTCGGCGCTCAGAGTGGTTGAAACTATATTATCTGTAACGGCATCCCCATCGTAAATACTAGTACTGGGGAACATTCTATAGAAACCATTGGTATACAGTTGTAAATCGCTGGCTTTTAAAAAGAAATTGTTCTCTGTAACGTCTGATAGCGGTTCTTTATCAAGATAATCATCGCTACAACCGATTAAAAGCAAGATGCAAATCAGTATTGAATATTTAAATTTCATAGTGCGTGTAATTTTAAAATTGTAGTGAAATACCCAGTGAATAAATTTTCGAGAAAGGCGTCGTTTGAGCCGTACTTCTATTGGCCGAGGTTGAAGGGGAGTTCAAGTTGACCGAATTACTTGCCGCCTCAGGATCGATATAATCCGTCAACTTACTGAAAGTCAAAAGGTTTTCTCCACTAAAATAGATTCTCAATTTGTTAAAAGGCATGCGGTCGGTAATCGTACTCGGCAGGGTGTACCCCAGGGTCAAGTTCTTCATTCTCAGGTAAGCCACATTCTGTAAATACCTATCGTTTACCGCCCCTAGCGCATCACTTTCTGATAATGCGATATAACCAAAAAGTCTCGGGTAGTAGGCGTCTGTGTTTTCTGGAGTCCAGATATCGTTCGCCATATCTTTTCGAATAAAGGAATCATAGGGTCGATTGTACATGGCCCAGAACAACCTCGAGTCGCGATGCGGATACCAATCTTGTTTACCTACACCTTGAAAGAAGGCCGAGAAATCAAAGCCTTTATAGGCCGCATCGACCTTAAAACTATACAGATATTGAGGTGCCGTATTACCAAGAATTCTTCTATCGCCAGGGTTTTCCGATGTGTTTTCACCTTCATCGATAACGCCATCGTTATTCAAATCGATGTATTTAACATCACCGGGCTGTAAGCCGCCTGCGGCGACAATTCTATTAGACACCCTAGTTTGATCGGCGTGGGCCGCAACTTCCTCTTCCGTTTGAAAAAGTCCTTCGACATGATAGCCCCAAAGTTCTCCGATGGTCATACCTTCATAAAAATCAAGCAAGCTATTATTCGGGTTGTCAAACCTTGTAATTTTGGTTTTAGAATTTGATAAGGTTCCTACTACCGAAAATTCAAAATTGTCATTGCCCAATTTAAACGTGTCATTATAACCCAATGCCAATTCAAAACCACGGGTCTGAAGGTCTGCGGCATTCTCTTGAGGTGAAGGAGCACCCAAAACACTAGGTAAAGTAGCCCCGTTGGTCAACATACCTTCAGTATTTCGCTGGTACCAATCAAAATTGGCGGTCAAACGATTCTTAAAAAAGGCAAGGTCGGTACCCACATTCAAGGTTTTCACTTCTTCCCAAGTAATGGCCCTTGGATTAAGATTCGGGGATTCTATATAATCTAAGGTGGAACCATCTATGGCATAGCCGGAATCGATATCTTTATTTAAGGTAGGGATGTAGGCATAATCAGCAATATTCTGGTTTCCTAACGAACCATAAGAGGCCCGTAGTTTAAACTGGCTCACTGCATTACTGTCTTTCAGAAAATCTTCGTTTGAAACAATCCATCCCGCAGAAACGGACGGAAAAAATCCCCAGCGATAATCAGAAGGAAACCGTGAAGAACCATCGTATCGTCCGTTTACTTCTAAGAGGTATTTCTTCTTGTAATCGTAAGACGCCCGATAGAATACCCCTTGTAATGCCCAAGCAGAAGCGCTACCGCTTGTCTCAGCATTAGAAGTCGCCAAGCCCAACGAGTTTAGATCATCTGAGATACTGTTCAATTTACTGGCCTCGAAACTTTTAGTTTCAAAAGACTCCTGATTGAACCCAACCATACCACTTACAAAATGATCTCCCAGCTGTTTTTTATACTCACCGTATATATTAAAAGCATCATAGGTTGATTGAGTATTGAACTCTTTTAGACGATCGCTTCCCATTGTGCCGACTTCCCCAACAAAAATAGAATAGGGTATTCTTGTTGACCTCTGATATCGGTTATACGTTTGTTTTCGCAACGCATAACTTGCAGTTACATCGAACCCTTCAAACGGACGGATAACGGCAGTGGCAATATTTGAGAATTCTTGATCAACCGTTTCTTGCTTAGACTTGCCATGCAAAAGTGCGGCATAGACCCCATCACCAACGGTGTAATTGTTAAGTTCCGTTCTCCACAAGGCATTTCCGTCAGGGTTGGTAGGCATATATGCGGGTATGGCGTGTACCCATAGTAAACTACCCCAAGGATCGGCATAATTACCATATTGGCTTCCTCCATGCTGAAGGTCGCTCGAGTTATTGTATTGCATATTATTGGTAAATGTGAGCCAATCATTGGCATCTACCTCGATCTTGCCCCTAAGGTTGTACTGCTTAAAAGTATCATCTTGCACCTTTAAGATGCCCGTTGAATTATAGTTTCGATACGAGAAAAATGTTCTTACTTTCTCAGAGCCTCCCGAAAGGGAAACATTGGTAATGTTCGAGGGCGCGTTCTTTCTAAAAAAAGTATTCCACCAATCTGTAGCTCCATAATGCACATACTGATCTCTACCGTTTCGATTGTCGATAACCACCCTTGCCTTTGAAGGGTCTTGCGAAACTTCTAAGAGTGCTGCATAGTCTTGTTCCGTATACCCGGTATACGACCTTCCTACTGCGGTTCTAAAAGCTTCATCGACCAACATGGTCGACTGGTAAGGGTCGGTCAAAAAATCGGTATTCATCGTTGGCGAACTGAATGCAGTGGTATTACTTATATTCACTGTGATTTTACCTTTTTTAGCCTTTTTAGTGGTTACCAATACCACCCCGAAAGCTCCACGGGCACCATAAATTGCTGAGGCACCTGCATCTTTCAAAACGCTGATAGACTCTATATCGTTCGGGTTTAGGTTATTGATATCTCCTTCGACCCCATCAACAATAACCAAGGGCGAACCTCCGTTGATAGAGGTAAAACCCCGAATATTGATTCTAGGCGACTCTCCCGGTTTCCCGCTTGATTGTGTGATATTCAATCCTGGGCTTACCCCTTGAAGGGCATTCGCTGCATTCACGAGAGGTCTATTCTCGATAGTAGACACGTCCACCTTGTTTACCGCATCTATCAATTTTTCTTTGCTCTTGCTTCCGTAGCCTATAACGACCACCTCTTCTAACATTTGTTCGTCAGATTTTAGAACAACGACCAGGTCGGAACGCGAGTTATTGACCTGTACTGTCTGAGGTATCATTCCTAAGTAAGAGAACTCTAGCGCTCCACCTCTTGCAACTTCAATAGAAAAATTACCATCGAAATCAGTTACAACACCATTATTGGTGCCAACTTCCATAACACTAACTCCCATTAGCGCATAACCATCTTTATCGTTTAAGGTACCGGAAACCTTCACTTTATCCTGTTCCTTGGTTTTTAGGGTCACGGTAACCGTAGTAGAAATAATTTTGTAGTCAATCGGGAAGTTATGCGCCAATCGCTTCATAACCGTTTGCAGTGAAGCACCCTCAAAATTAATACTCTTCCTCAGTTTTAGGCTTTGAATTTTTTCGTTATACACAAAAGAGGCCTCTGATACTTCCTCGATAGCATCGAACATTTCGACAAGTGTCTTATTATTCTCATGTAACGTAATTTTAATTTGGTCGACCAATTCAGACCTAGAATTAGCAGCGGAATTGAAACAGCTTAACAGAAGTAAAAACCCTGTGATTTTTAACTTCAATCTATTTTTTATTACTTTTATTTTCATTTTTAGGTTTTCTATAAGTTTTTCTGGCTTTTAGCAAAATCTTTGGCCTTTTCTATTGGAGTAGAAAAGGCTTTTTTTTATTGGGGAAATATTACATAGGCATTTATTTTTTAGGTACAACTATATAGTTAGATGGGGATATTTCTTTAAATTCTATATTCAATAAAAAGCTTAAACTTTCTAGAACTGTCCTTAAATTGTTGTCATGATATTTACCAACAATTCTTTTTTGGCCCAGAGCGCTGTCTTGAATTTCTATGTAAACATCAAACCATTTCTCCAACATACTCAGGGCTTCCTTAAGGGTAATGTTATTTAAATAAATTGTATTGGATGTCCATGCCATATCTATTAAGGATTCGTCTAAAGACTTTCTATAACCATGTGTTGTTTTGTGATAATGCAATTGATGGTTAGGAAGTAATATTTCCTTCAATTCATTACTATTCCCAACTCTTACCTTTCCTGTTACAACACTAACCGTTATACTGTCTTTTTCTGAAAAAGAGTTAATATTGAAAGAGGTTCCCAATACCTCTGTCGTCAAACCTTCGGTTTCGACTAAAAAAGGTTTTGTACTATCTCTCTGGACTTTAAAAAAACCTTCTCCCGTTAGAATAACTTCACGAAAATCTTCATTGAACACCTCTGGAAACTCTAGGGAACTATCTGAATTTAGAATAACTAAAGAACCATCTGGCAAAAGAACTTCGCGCTTTTCACCATAATTGGTTTTGACAACTGTAGTATTTAGTTCTGGTTTATGACCAATAAACATAAATAGTCCAACAACTAGCAGAACACTTGCTGCTACTAAAGCCCTATAAGCAAACCGGTGAAAAGGTTTTATTACCTTCGTGTCCATAATTGAATCTTCAATACGCAGATAAACATCAGACTCAATTTTTGGTGAAAATTGTTCGGTATAATTATAACTTGAATGCTTTTTATCGAAATATTCTTCGACTAAAATCTTTTCCTCGATAGTGGCTCGACCAGAAGAGTACTTGTTCAAAATTTTTATAAATTCATCGGTCTTCAAAAGAACTATTTTATGTGTTGCTACTTATTAGACACATGAAAATTGCTTTACACTTAAATTGATTTAGCGATTATTAGGTATTTAATAATTACGTAACATTATCGTATTTCTAGACAATATTATCTTAACATTAGAAAGGCTGACATAGACCTACTAGCTCAAAATTTTAGGAGAAACAGATTATTTATTTATCTTTAATATCGTAAAGAACATTACTTGATTATATGAGCGAGTTGAATTGCCCGATCATGATTTAAAAGTTCTTATCTAAGAAAAATATTAGTTAAACCAGAGTACACAGCATAGTACATGGTTTTAGGAAAAAACAGCGGGGAACCCTATGAATTTGGCCTTTTTGACCGATTTCATAACCCGGAGGTCGGGGGATCGTGCCCCCCTCTCGCTACATCAGTAAAAACAACGGTTTAGTTCATTCTAAACCGTTTTTTAATGTCTGTATTTTTCGACATAATTAGAATTAAACACTTTTTAGAACACCATCTGTCGACAAATAAGAATTTCCCTTCCCCAAAAATTTTTACAGCAAAGCGTGACGACTCTAAGAGACAGTACGTTTCCTTTTTCAATTAGGATGCCCTTTATCGGAAATTGAATATTACGGTCATAGTCTGGGATAACCAATTAAGGCTAAACCATTTCCTTCTGTAAGCTATTGTTTTCAACGAAATAATATAAACGTTTAAAAAGTCGAAATACACTCTTCAGATAATTGAAGAAGTGGCTTTCAAGAATATGTTTTCTTTTCAGAATACTATAAAACCATACGCGACACAAATATGATAGTATTCGCTTCAAAATTACCATAATCACATATTACTGGTTGTTAAATTTGTAAAACATCAATATTTAATATTAAAAAACACAGTTATGATAATCAAGCAAGTCACATTCATAATCGCTTTAGTATTTGCCTTTATAGGTCAGGCACAATCTGAGATAGAATTTCCGATTGAGGTGGGCATGAAACCTGAGAGTATTACAAAAGGTTTCCACGATAATTATTATGTAACCGTAATGAACGCAAAAGAACCAGGAGATGGCGAATTGGTGGAGATATCCAAAAACGGCGTCAAGGTTTTTGCCAAGGGTTTTGATGAGCCTAAAGGAATTATTTATTTAAATGGCAATCTGTATTTCTCTGATATTACCCGAATTTGGAAAGTTGATAAAGAAGGGAACGCTAGCATTTTTGTTGATAAAGCCAATTTTCCTGAAACAGTTCTCTATTTAAACGATGTTTCATTAGATGGCAAAGAAAACGGGATGTATGTAGCCGATATGGGAGCTACCCAATATATGCGTGATGCTAATAATGATTTATGGCCGCTAGATAGTGAAGAAGCCAAGAAAATTCCTGAGTTGGGACGTATCTACCATGTAGATTTGGAAGGGCATATTACCATCAAACAAAATACTTCACCTCTTATGTTAAACCCTAATGGCGTTGGTGTTGACAATGATGGAAACATTATGGTCGGTGCTTTTTTTAAGGGTAACTTCTTAGTTACTAAAAATGGTGAACTTAGTCCGCTTAAAGGTGAATTTAGAGGAGCTGACGCTGTAGAACAAGATAGTAAGGGCAACTATTATGTAAGTAGTTGGGTCTCTGGAAAAGTTTGGAAAATAAATCCTGAAACAGAAGTGTCTACCGTGCTTATAGAAGGACTAGAATCTGCCGCAGATTTTTATCTTGAAGAAGATAACAATAGATTATTGGTGCCCGATATGATGGGAGGGAAAATATATGCGGCACCCCTTAAAAACTAGTTTTTGAAGAATCTAGTTTGACTAACTCATCCAAATCGCTTTAAACTACTTTAGCTAAAGAAATCTGGATGAGTTAGAATACTACTTAATAACTTACTTTAGACTTATTATCCAACTTTTTTTCCATAAGCGGGTACAAATCATAAGTAGGATACATTTCAGAACTAAATGCTTTCCATGCCGTTTTTTCTATAGCTAAATTCACGTCTCTAAGTTTAGAAGCCGGTAATTCCAATACCACCATTTGGCCTATACCCATTACCACAAACCAATTAACGACCGAAACTCCTTCTGGAGGGAAATTTTCATAAAACCCTTGTTTGGTCCTAACCTCCTCTATCTCACATAAATTCATGGATTGATCGTGTTTCAAGAAAATGGTTAAAAGCATCTTCTCTGTGTTTTCTTTATCTCCATCTTTCTTTACAGGAGATTGGGCATAGGTAAAGTTTGTAATGCATATCATAGCTAACGCGGCAAAAAGTATGTTTTTCATAAGTTGTGTTTGTTTAAATGTTTGTTCTTAAAAGTTCTTCTATTTTACGATTTCTTAAATTCATTCTTTTACCAATTTTGGTATTTTTCCCTAAGCTATACAAAAGGGCATAGTAGATGATTACATATGCTACGCTCAATTCGAAAGTAAAGGTTATCCTAACCGAATTCTATAATAAATTGCGCAATTTATAGCACCAATGTGGCATTCCCTCTTGTTCGTTAGTATTTTGGAGTACACGGAAACTTATACCCCTATTGGCATGGCGATAAGTCCATAGACTCCACAGATTTTAATACCTTATAAATTAGCTTCAGTTAAACATAATTCTCCATTTGCAACACTAGTGGCAATCATAGCTTCAAGGTTTATAGTCATACAAAAGCAACTCGTTTAAATTTACTACCATAAGATTTTAAAGATGACTTACAATTTTAGTTTGCAACGGTTTACCAATAAAACCATACTACTGTTTCTTTTAATAGGAACAAATTCTACTTTCTCACAAATGTCCATTCCAAAACAATCGGATAGGTTGCAGCAGTATGTAGGGTTCTGGGTTAGTTCAATTGATTATAAAACGGATAGTGTGGCCAACGTGCCTCTAATTAAAATGAACAACTATCCTAAAATAGATCATACCGCAATGTCCGTAGATCTGTTACAACGGGACGGGGAAATCTACAACCATACCTTAACAGAGCTTATTGGACACGACGCAAAGACCGATTCATTTTTTGCATTGGGAAAAAGTGCTGAAGGCGATATGTTCTTGGGTAAAGGAGGATTTACAAGCGACACAAACTGGATAATGAAAGACCGAGACTTTACCGGCAAAGAAACCATGACGGTTACTTTTGATTTTAAGAATCAAACCGATGTTCATTTAATAGGAACAAACCCACAGAACAAAATCCTTTGGCAAACCCGCTATATCAAGAAAAACCCAAAAGATAAAAATATTGGTATTCAACTGGTTTCGGTTCATGAACAAATGCAGAAAAACCCTAAAGAGACCTTGAAGTTCCTTGATAGAATGGGTTATAGTTATATTGAAACCTTTGTTTACAAAGACCGCTCTTTTTATGGACTATCCCCAATAGATTTTAAAAAAATGGTAGAAAACAACAACTTGAAATTTACGGGTTCCATGACTTTTTACGACCTCCCTTCCGATGATAAACAAGCTTGGAAAAAAGCGATGCAATGGTGGAGAGATTGTATAGAAGACCACAAACAAGCAGGTGTTGAATACCTTACCATATCCAACAATCAAATTAAAGAAATTACTACCCTTGCCGAACTGAAAAGGTATGCTGAGTATTATAATGCTATAGGAAAACTTTGTAAAGAAAGAGGTATCAGGTTTGCATACCACAATCACTCCGATGAATTTAAGACCATAGAGAACCAGGTGGTTTATGACTACTTCTTAGAAAACACCGATCCGGAATATGTTAGTTTTCAAGCCGACTTGTACTGGATGCATTTTTCCAAAGTTGACCCAATTGACTACTTCAAAAAATACGAAAATAGATTTATGAGCTGGCATGTAAAAGATTACGAAGAACTTGGCCAGAGCGGCAAAATAGATTTTGAGCTATACTTTACATACGCAGAAACCGCAGGCCTCAAATATATTGTGGCCGAAGTAGAAGCCTATAATTATCCTGTATGGTACAGCATTAATTCTGCATGGAACTATCTATACTTTAAAATTTTATAGTTGTTCACTCTCAACACTTAAACTTATGAAAACCAAAATTTTACAATTATCATGTTTTATCATCATAACGTTCAACCATATGGCTTTTGCCCAAGACCAATTCAAGGTGTTGTTATTCACCGTACAAGACACTTGGCATTATGAGTGTATTCCTAAGGCGGTAGACGCTTTCCATAAAATGGCTGCTGAACACCAGTTTCAATTTGATTGGACGCAAACTCCCGAAGGCCTTGCCGAAAAATTACCATCTTACGATGTGGTTGTTTTTTTAAATGCTAATGCCGACAATTTAACCGATGAACAGCTCGAAGTCCTAAAAACACACATTCATAATGGAAAAGGTTTTGTGGGAGTCCATTCCACATCCGATAGTGACATTAGAAACCCTTGGTTCGATAATCTTGTAGGCGGAGTTTTTAAAGACCATCCCCAGTTTCAAGCCGCTGTACTATCTAATCATGATGTAAATTTTCCATCCAACCTACACCTACCGGAAAAATGGTTGTGGAGTGAAGAATGGTATAATTTTGATCTCCTAAAATCAGAAAATATTAAAGTCATCCTTTCTGTAGACGAGAACACCTATGATTATACGAAAGGATATGATGAAATACCGCTTAAAGGTATGGGCGAAAATCACCCTATAGCTTGGTATCAATTATACGAAGGAGGACGTTCATTCTATACAACCCTTGGCCATAAACCAGAAGCTTTTCAAAATCAAATTTATATAGACCATTTGTTCGGTGGTATCTATTGGGCTGCAAAAGGCGAGATAAAGCAATAATTATATTGACACATTGCAAGACGTTTTCCTCTTTAGCTACAGGCTTTCATTTACTTAATATATTCTATAGGTAGGTATATCATTATTTAGGTATTCTTACCCTATTTTATTATTGGCGTTCGCTTTTTAATGATTTTTCGTAGACAAACTATCATAGATAATTATTACATTGTTAAAGATAAATTGAGAGATTAATTACTAAAAAAAATAGGAAATGGATATTATTTCTTGGAATGTGAATGGTATTAGAGCTATTACTAAAAAGGATTTTTTTGAAAATATTGAGACTTTAAATCCGGACATTTTTTGTCTACAAGAAACAAAAGCTCAGGATAATGAAGTTGAAAAAACCTTAACCACTTTAACCGAGAAGTACCATATATACTATAATTCCGCAGAGAAAAAAGGATATTCCGGTACTGCCATACTTTCTAAAACAGCGCCAATCTCCATTACTAAAGATATGGGTATTGAAGAACATGATAATGAAGGAAGAGTGCTCTGTGCAGAATTTGAAAATTTCTATTTAGTAAATGTATATACCCCTAATTCTGGACAGGGATTAAAGCGCCTGGATTACAGAAAAACATGGGATGAGGATTTTTTAGGCTATGTAAAAAACTTAGAAAAAAATAAACCTGTTATTATGTGTGGTGATTTTAATGTTGCCCACCAAGCTATCGATCTTAAAAACGATAAATCTAATTACGACAAAACCGCAGGGTATACTCAAATTGAAATAGATGGAATGACGCATATTATTAATGCTGGTTTTGTAGACTCGTTTAGACATCTGCATCCAGACGAAATAGCATATAGCTTTTGGAGTTATCGTTTTAAATCTAGAGAACGAAATACGGGTTGGAGGATTGATTATTTCTTGTTGAGTACTGCTTTAAGAGACAAAATAAAGGCTGCAGCAATTCTTACCGATTATTACGGATCTGACCACTGCCCTATTCGCTTAGAAATTGAATTTTGATGTAAGCCAGGATCTAGGTTTTTTCGTAACGTCCTGTTTTTTCCGTCAATTCAATTCTGTACATAACGCCTTGCATTCTAATACTATATTGGCTCCATGCCAATATTCAAAATAAGGTGTAGAAGTCGTGTTCTTGGTACATGAACACCGTTTGCAAGTGGGTTTGAACTTCTATATTACTATTGACCTCCTCTCTTAAACTTATTCAGTTTAAAGGGAAGAGACCAATTATTACCTACATATTAATCCCAATATTCGTTAACTACCTTCTTTATCTGTGGATATTTAGAGTCGTCTTCTTTTACCTCACTTCTTAATTCCTCCAATCTAGTTTTTAAATCTGAAATAACAGTGGCGTATTTTTCATCTCCATATCGATTATCCATTTCTTCCGGGTCGTTTTTAAGGTCATAAAACTCCCATGCAACAGGTGTTATAAAGTCCGACATAGATTCTGGGTTATGTGCCCACTTTTGCTCACTTGTATTTCGTTCCGTATTATAATCCCGGCCATAGTAAAAAATTAGTTTATACTCTTTGGTTCTAATACCAAAATGAGCTGGATTATTATGTTTATGTGCCATATGCATCCAATACCGGTAATAGGTATCTTGTTTCCAACCTTCAGGTTCCTTTTGGGTTTCTAAAATGGATTTAAAACTTGACCCTTGCATGTAATCTGGTATCTTACCTCCTACCATATCAATCATAGTAGGAGCAAAATCAGTATTATTTACCATAGCATCTGTACGAGAACCGGCTTTAATTGTTTTTGGATAGCGTACTAAAAATGGCATGCGTTGTGACTCCTCATACATCCATCTTTTATCTATATAATCATGCTCCCCGAGCATAAAGCCTTGGTCGCCTGTATATATAATAATAGTATTATCCATAATCCCTTCAGCTTCTAGGTAGTCGAAAATACGTTTCACATTATCATCTACCCCTTTTACACATCGCAAATACCGCTTAAGATACTCCTGGTACGCCATTTTTTTATACTCAGGATCAGGAATATTAGGGTCTATCCCCATATGCATTCCCATGTTTCGGATTACATTTCTATGACCAATAGATGACCCTATCGTATCCATCAACTCATTATTTTCTCCTCTTGTTGCAATAGAACCGTTGTTCCCATTATACCACATATTAGCTGGTTCAGGAATTTCTACATCCTCTAAATAGTCTTTATACCGAGGAGCATATTCAAAAAAATCATGAGGCGCCTTAAATTGGTGCATCAATAAAAATGGCTTTGACTTATCTCGTTTGTTTTTAAGCCATTCAAGAGAAATATCTGTAATAACATCTGATGAATGTCCGTCATACGTTGTAGCATTCACTTCGCGAACCAAGTCTTCTTCAAAACGAATTTCTTTCTTTTCTCCACCTTCGTTACTATAAAGCGTGGGGTTATGATAATCTCCTTGACCGGGAAGCACATTATAATAATCAAATGCCTCCGGGGCATGTTTTAAATGCCATTTTCCAATCATTGCAGTTTCATATCCTTGCTTCTTGATTTCTATTGGTAAATACTGATTTTCAGGAGCTAGTCTACCACTCAAGTCCACTACTCCATTAACTTGACCAAATTGACCGGTCATGATGCTAGCCCGTGATGGGGTACAAATGGAATTAGTAACAAATGCGTTTTCCAACATGATACCTTCCTTGGCCAAACGATCAATCGTAGGGGTTGGGTTTAAACGTGCCAACCTACTGCCATATGCACCTATAGCTTGTGAAGTATGATCATCCGACATGATGTAAAGGATGTTTGGTTTTGTTATTTTTGATTCTGTTTGAGCATAAGAAAATGCTACGGAAGCAAATAGAAAATAAGTAAATAGGTTTTTAATAGTGTTCTGTTTCAATGGTCTCGATTTTGATTAAATTTATGGATTGTAATTTATAAAAAAGCTGTCACTTTTTGATTTAAAAAATGACAGCTTTTTATTGTCAAACCTGTTGAATTACAGTTATTCTAATTGTTTACTAAAGGGTTAGAGTCTACTTCCGAAAGTGGAATTGGAAACAAAATTTTTAACCTCTAGAGTTTCCCTTCTTTGCCATAGTTTTATCCAAATTTCCTGAACTATATCTTTAGCAACATTTTCATTTTCTACAATAGATATTGCATTAATGAACATGGTTTCCCAATAGAGGTCATAGAGTTTACGAAAAGCTTGTTTATTGCTTTTCGTAAACTCTATGAAAAGTAAATTATTTACTTTATTGATTTTGGTGGGCATTTAAAGAATTGATGTTTCCGAAAAATAAAACTACACAAAAATTACTAAATTTTACAAAAAAATGTTAAATAACAATATATAGTGCAAATTAATATCAATAAAATCTAAAATCCTATATTTCAAAGGATAATCATGTAGTCTTCTAAATGGTTGACGAATATTAAAAATTGACATGATTCTAATATATTATGATTGAAGTCTTGGTCGTGCCGTAATTTCCATAGAAGCCTTGTTCAATTAAGGGTAACTTATCATTATATCTTGAAAGAACATGGTGAAACAAAAAAGGACAACAATTTCTTGTTGCCCTTTTGAAAAAACTAAACTAACTCAACTCACTAAATCATTCATTTATTATATCAGCCAATTCCTAATTGCGTGTTGGCTTTTGGGTATTGAGCCTTTTATTGAAACTGCTCAATTCCTGTTTTAACTCCTCCAATTTATCTTGATTGGCCTGCGCCAGATCATTCTCTTCAGAAATATCATTTTTAAGATTATACAATTCATACGAATCGTTTTCATAAAAATAAATCAGTTTCCAATCTCCTTTCCTTACTGCCTGACCTGGCGTCCAGCCACTTCCATGATAATGTGGATAATCCCAAAACAAAGCTTCATGGGCACTACTATTTTCTCCTTCCATAACTGGTTTAAGACTCACCCCATCTTGATGGAGTTCTGGCCGAAGCGGTAAATTGAGCTCCTCTAAAATAGTAGGAAACATATCCATGCTAATCACTGGCGTATTAATCTTGCTTCCTTGTGTTTGTCCGGGCTTTTTAATCAGTAAAGGAATTTTAATTCCGCCTTCATAAGCCCAACCTTTTCCAGCTCGTAACGGCCGCACGCTTGTTGGCCCCTTGCGATCGCCTATGCGTGTAGTGAGCCCACCATTATCCGAAGTAAAAATTATTAAAGTATCATCCATCAATTTTAATACTTCTAGCTTATCCAGTAACCTACCTACATTTTCATCTAAAGCGTAAACCATAGAAGCATATTCCGCATTGTATTGATTTATAACGGTATACGCTTCCCTCTCATTTTTTAATTGAGCATCACCAATTTTTAATTCCTTCTTTTTCGCTTCAAACTTTTCAATGTGTTTCTTAGAAGCTTGAATGGGAGTATGTACCGTGTAATAGGCCAAGTATAAAAGAAATGGGTTATCCTTATTCTCTTCTAAAAACCCAATAGATTCATTAGTGAGTCTATCCGTTAAATATTCACCCTCTGGGCCATCTGATAATTTTGGGTTCTTGTACGGTGAATAATACCCCCCTGGTGGTTGTCCTTTGTGGTGCCCTCCTTTATTAATATCAAAACCTTGGTTCTCTGGAAAAAAGCCAGTATCACCCAAATGCCACTTACCGGCAAAAAATGTTTTATAATCCTCTTCCTTTAAAACTTCTGCTATTGTTACTTCTTCTAAAGGCATTTCAAACAAGTCTTCTGGACCTTTAAGTATAGCGTCCTTGGCCTCGTATCCCGGAATCCAATCCGTAATACCTACTCTGCTGGGGTATTTTCCGGTCATAATTGCGGCTCTTGTAGGAGAACATACAGGATTAGGGCTATAAGCATTTGTAAAAAGATTGCTACTTGCTGCTAACCTATCAATATTTGGTGTTTCATAAAAGGAGCTTCCATAACACGCTAAATCTTTCCAACCTAAATCATCTACTAGTATAAAAACAACATTTTTCTTAGGAGATAGTTGTACACTCTCTACTTCTGCAGTTACTATCTTTTTTTCTTTGCACCCTATAAAAAGTAGGCAGAAAGTAAGTATGGTCACAATTTTATATCTCATAGTATTTTATAAATTAAAACTAAAGATTATGGGGCTTTTACCTATTAAACCCCGTAATCTTTTAAATTTAATATCCTGGGTTCTGCTCTAAATTTGGATTATTATCTATCTGCGCTTGCGGAAGCGGATAAACCACATGATGGGGTTGTGCTGGTTTACCACGTTCTATTGCTCTTTCCACAAATTTATTATGCCTTATTAAATCTTCTCTTCGCAAACTTTCCGAGTAAAGTTCCCACCCTCTTTCAGCTAAAATAAAATCTTTTAATTCTTCTTTTGAACTAAAATCGGTAAGGACAATACTACCAACACCAGCCCGATCACGAATCTCATTGATCAAATCTATACTCTCCTGGTTGGGTCCGTTAACTTCGTTCAATGCTTCAGCACGTGCCAAGATAATATCCGCTAAACGTATAATAGGAAAATCATTACCACTAAACCTACCTGCCGCATTCGGGTCTGGTACAAATTTAAAACTGCGTACATCATCTAAAGCAACACCGTCACCATCTCTGGACAAAGGAGTTAAAACACCCGTGGTTGTTGGTATATATTCCGAAATTAGAAGTTGTCTTCTAATATCAGTTTCTTCAAACGTTTCGTAGAACGCGGTATATGTTCTGAACTGTGCGCCAAAATTTTCCCAATTGGATTCTATAGGGTAATTTGGAGGAAAAGCATGGGGTATATATACATTTGCTTGATTGGTTCCTACAGCAGCTTCAAATCTAAAAATGAATTCGTTGTTATCTTCACCTTCTACTGCAAAAAGTTTGGTGTAATCGTCATATAAAACATATCCTCCATTTGAAATTACTTCCTCTGCCATTGTGGCCGCTTCTTCCCATTGTTTATTATTTAAATAAACTTTGGTTAACAAAGCAAGTGCACTTCCCTTATTCGCTCTACTTGAAAGTCCGCCGTAATCCAAGTTTTCAGATGCATAAATTAAATCATCTATTACATAGCTCCTGTATTCTTCTTCAGTAGCTCTAGGTGTTTCTTTTCCTACAGCCTCTATTTCATCTAAAGTGGCCCCATCGGGTACGGTAACAATAGGTGTAGGACCAAAATAGTTATGTAGATTGTAATAAGAAAATGCTCGTAAAAACCTGGCCTCCGCCTCAATTTTTTTTAAAGTGGCTTCTTCCAAATTATCTAGACCGTCTATAACACTCAGCACATTATTTGCTGCGGCTATGGCATTATAAAACCTATTATATCCGTTATTGAAATAGTCTGTTGAAGCATCCCAAGTAAACTCAATAAGTGGTAAAACCCTTCTATTGAGACCTCCCCCTGTTTCCCAAGTCTCATCAGTATTGAGTTGTTGCACATTAAAATGGTCTATAGCTTGGAAATTAGAATATATGGCAGCACTATAAGCCCCTGTCAACAAGGCATCTACCCCTGCTTCGTCTTGTAGAAAAACAGATGGGTCGTATTCTGTAAAGACTTCTTCTTCTAAAAAATCTTCGCAACCGAACAAAAGTACGATCACAACTATGTTAATTATATATTTTTTCATCAGTGTATGTTTAAAATTTAATATCTAAGCCCAATCTAATTGTACGTGCTAACGGATAGCTATTATAACTGCTACGTTCCACATTCGTACCTTCTGCACTCGCATCTGGATCATACCCTTCAAAATCAGTGATTGTAAACAGGTTGTCTACCGCGGCATACAGACCTAGTGATGTTATTCTAAAAGTATCTTTTAATGGTATGTTATAACCAAGAGTAATATTCTTTAAACGAATGAACGATGCGTCCGTAATCGTAAGGGAGTTGATAGCCCTAGCCCCACCATACTGACTAGGGTTTTCTCCGGACGGCAAAGTGTTTGATGGATTTTCCGGTGTCCATCTCTCATTATAGTATTTTGAAATAGAATTTCTGGCCGAGTTCGTTGGATACAATGATTCCGTTACATTGGCGTCTAAAGACTCAATACCTTGAACTCCCTGAAGAAAAATCTCAAGACTCAGGTTTTTATACTTGAAGTTGTTGTTAAAACCGAAAGAAAAATCAGGAAAGGGATCACCTAATACCACTCGGTCATCCGCATCTACATCTCCATCACCATCTTGATCAACAAATCTGGGTTGACCTGGTAGATAGTCAGGTGTAGCAGAATTTGCAATATCATCTCCTACCTGAAATATACCGTCTATTTCATAACCATAGAAAGATTGCAACGGGGCGCCTTCCCGTACAATAGTATACTGCCGTATAAAAGTACCTATGTTACCTCCTATTATCTCTTCGGTAAAATCCGGTAGCATAGTTACTTCATTCTTTAAGAATGACATTGTAATTCCAGTAGTCCATTGAAAATCATCCTTATTAATATTGATAGTGTTAATATTGAAATCAACACCGCTGTTTTCTACTTCGCCAAGGTTAGTCCTCACATTAGTAAAGCCAACAACAGAGGGCAAGGGTTTGTTAAAAAGTTGATCTGACGTTTTACGCTTAAAAAGATCTACAGAGCCTGAGATACGGTTGTTCAACAGACCATAATCAATACCTACATTTATTTCTGTAGTGGTTTCCCATTTCAAATCCGGATTAGGTAACCTTGCAGCGACCACACCTTGCGCTACAGATCCCCCAAAAACTGAATTACTACCATTATTGGATCGGGAAATAAGGGTCTGTCTAGTCTCGAAATTATTAATTCCTTGATTTCCCAGTTCCCCATAACCTAGGCGTAGTTTTAGATTACTTAGAGTATTACTATCAACCAAAAATGGTTCTTGACTAACTCTCCACCCTAAAGATGCCGATGGAAAAAAAGCATATTTATTATCGGGGGAAAAGCGAGAAGAACCATCTACCCTAAAGGATGCAGTTAATAAATATTTACCCTTGTAATCGTAGGTAGCACGACCTATAAAACCATTTAATTGATTTTTTTGTTTGCCACTGGTAACGTCATCGTTTAAATCACCGTTACCACTCTGTAGTAGATTGGTAGCCGTTACGTCTGACAAAAAACCTTCTGAATTTGCACTGAATCTTCTGTTTAAAAATTCTTCAAAAGTTACCCCTCCAAAAATTGAGAAATTATGATTTTCATTGAACGTATTGCTATACTTTAGAAGCGCCTCAACCAGCCAATGTGTTTGTTCTATAGACTCTATTGTGCCTATACCGCCTTGCGCCAGCCCGCTAAGAGTAGCCCTACTTCTGTACATATCTGCCCTTGAGGTATTAGACTCCCCACCCAAACGTAAACTAGCTGTTACATTTTTAATTACTTCGTAATCCGTATTTATAGAAGCATAAAATCTATTGTGAACAGTTTGGTTATCAATCCCATAAATCAATGCCAATGGATTATCTAAAGCAATTGAAGCATTTCTAAAATAGCGTCCATTCTCATCAAGGCCTGATGATAAAGTCGGGTCAAATTGAATGGCCGAGTTTATGGGGCCTGCTCCTTCATTTGCGGAATTTGAGAATAATATTTCATTATTGGTCTGTCTAGTGAAATTAGCATTAGCAGAAATCAGCAAGTTTTCCAGCGGTCGTGATTGCACATTTAAGCGAATATTATATTTCTGACTTGATGATGATTTTACAATACCATCTTGATCAAAGTAATTCAACCCTAAATAATAATTGCCCTTCTCGTTACCTCCGGACAAAGATATTTGATGATTTTGAACCGTGGCATTTTGAAAAAGCTCATCTTGCCAATCGGTTCCTGCACCAAAATCTGCAATTTGCTCAGGAGAATAGGTATCTGCACTTCTAAAATTAACGAGGTCCGCATAGTCATTGGCACCTAACACGTCCAAAGACTTGGCTACGCTTTGAAAACCGGTATACGTGCTATAGGACAAGCTTGTTTTTCCGGCTTTTCCTTTTTTAGTTGTAATTAAAACAACACCATTAGCCGCACGAGTACCGTAAATAGCGGCAGAAGAAGCATCTTTTAACACATCTATAGATTCTATATCGCCAGGGCTTAATGAGGAAGGGTCTACACCCGGAAGACCATCAACTACGAACAATACCGAATTATCACTGTTTATAGAACCGGCACCACGTATCTGAACTTTTAAACCGGCACCTGGAGCAGAACTTACTTGGCTAACATTAACACCTGATGCCGCACCATTTAAAAGTTGCACCGCATCATAATTTGCTCCTTGGGTAAAATCTTCTGATTTGACTGTAGCAATAGCTCCCGTTAAATCGGTTTTTCGTTGTGTGCCATAACCTACAACAACTACTTCTTCCAACTTAGCCGCATCTGGTTGCAGTTGCACAGTAATTGGTGCGGTACCTTCTACTACTATATCTTTTGTTGTATACCCAATATACGAGATGGAAAGAATTGCATTCTCGTCCGAAACTTCAATTGAGAAGTTTCCGTCAAAATCTGCCGTGACACCGTTTGATGTTCCTTTTTCTACAATATTTGCCCCGGGTAATGGTATGCCATCAGCATCGGTTACAATTCCTGATACTGTTTGTTGATAAGGAGCAATTAGTAGTGATTCATTTTTAATACGGCTTTTTCGCTCCTTCTTTCTCAATAGTATCTTACGGTCATCTAATTCATAGCTCGTATCTACATTTTTAAACAATAGGTCCAAGACCTTATCAATTGGAGCTTTATCTACCTTAATTGTCACTTTTCTGCTCAAGTCCACTGCCCGTGTATTGAACAGAAACTTAAACTCAGTAAGAGTTTCAATATCTTCAAGAACTTCCCTTACCGTAGAATTTTCCCTCTCTATAGATATTTTAGTCTTTTGTGCATACGAAGAATTGGCTTGCATCAAAAAACTAATGGTTAAGAAAAATAGAAGCGATAACTTCATTTTCAGGTCATAATTTAAGTGCCAAGAGAGAACACCCTCCGACTTTGGTGGTTTTTTCATAGTTTTGATTGTTTATTTGTGATTACGCGTTTCGTGTGATCATTTCTTTGAATCGGGAAATGTTAGAGCATTTTCCGATTTTTTTATTCGATAAGTTCGAATAGAGAAATGGTCAAGTTTAAGTGGTTCTAGTTATTTCATTTCATCCAATTTTAATTTATTATTATTTTGTTCTCTACTATTTGATATTCAATTTGATATACCTTGTTAAAATACTCAAAGACTTGCTCAATAGTTTCGTGATTAGTCTCTACAGTAGCATTGAAAGTTTCATTGGCCAATAGATCGTTATTATTTATAATCACCACATTATAGTGGCGTTCCAACTTTTGAATTATGTTATCAAACCTCTCATTACGAAAAACCAGATTACCATTTATCCAAGAGGTATAGAGCGCGGTATTTACCTTTTGATTTACAATATTTTTCTCTTTTTTACTAAATACCCCTTTAAATCCAGGCTTCAGAAAGACTTCTGCATCTGTATTTTCTTTCTCTTCGTGGTTGGACAAGCTTACAGAGCCCTCTACTAAGACTATTTCGGCCTCTTCATCCTCAGAATAGTTTTCAACATTAAATTTGGTGCCGTACACTTTAATATCCAATTCTTGACTCCTCACTATAAACTGCCTAGTTTTATCTGGACTAACTTCAAAATAGGCTTCACCCAGTAAAATCACTTTTCTTGCCGCATCCTTAGTAAAAATAGTGGGGTACGTAATGGAGCTTCCTGCATTTAAGTGCACTTTTGTTCCGTCAGATAAGACTAAACCAAATCGCTTACCATTTGGAATAGTAAGTGTATTAAATTGAAGATTAGAATTTCGTTCTTCATCCTCATAAATTAATTGACTGCCTTTTTTATTGCTTACAATATTACCAGCTTCATCAACTATTTTAGAACTTCCATCTTCTGAAATTATCTGTACTTCACCGTTACCCAATTCCAATGTAATCAAGTCTTCTCTGGGTATAACAACCTCATCCAAACCATCTGTAGATAAATTATTTTTCAGTAACACTCCTAAGCCTAAAAAAACAAGAGCTATGGCAGCATACTTTAACACGGACAATAATCTTACTTTTCCCTTTGAGACGTTCTCATTACGAATCTCTTTTAAGAGCTCTTTTTTTACTTTATCCAAATTTGGGTCGTTCATAGCCAAGTTTATCGCAAAATTTGTTTTTACGTATGTTTTAAAAGTTTTTTGATTCTCTTTGTTTTGCAACCAATTATTAAGTGAATCCAACTCTGCTGTATCTGCAGTTTGTGTAAAATACTTAGCTATATATATATCAGCTTCTTCCGGAGTCATTTACCCTTTCTCTTTATATATACTACAAGTGATATTTTCAATACCCTAACTTTTTTTTAATATTTTTTTAATAATCGTATTATTTTTATCCTTTACTTGCGATATAAACATTTTCTCATGAACTTGGAAGATAACTCTACTTTAATCAAAAACCTTATTCGAGGAGAAGAGAAAGCCTACATGTTCTTATTAGACACTTACCATAGGCAACTCAACGCCTATGCAATAACTCTAACCCATAATCAGTCTACAGCTCAAGATATTGTTCAAAATGTATTTCTTAAAACTTGGAAATCAAGGAAAAAACTAAATCCTGAATTATCTATTCGGAGCTTCTTATACAAATGTGTTTATAATGAGTTTTTAAACCACTATCAGAAAAACAAAGCTGTAGTTCTTTTACAAGCAAAGTATATTGAGTTTGCCCACGAAGTGGTTGAAGAAACGGACAATAACGCTCTAACTAAAATGATAGAAATCGTAAATAGAGAGATTCAAAAACTACCTCCTAAATGTCAAAAGGTATTTATTCTAAGTAAGAGAGAAGGGCTTACCAATAATGAAATAGCAGACTACCTTGATATTTCTATAAAAACTGTAGAAGCCCAAATTACTAAAGCTTTTCGCATTTTGAAAAAGAAATTAGGAGCAAAATATGAGACTATCCTCATAGTAATATTTGGGATTGGAAGGAAAAACTTCGCTGCGAGCTAAAGTGAAACAACGCACTCTTTTTAGAAATTAAACCCTAAACTAAATAAAAAGCGATTTCCATCTCCACCGTGATAGAATCCTAGATTTCCTGTTAACGCACTAAAACCAGATATCCAAATAGACCCACCGAAATCATTATGCCATTGGGTGGAGCTATCATTTTTGGACCAAACGCGGCCATAATCAAAACCAGCACTTACACCTAATTGAATGGGTATGAAATTGGTTCTGAACCTAGTAATACCCACTCTTAAATCCGTGCTTTGATAAAAGGCAGATTTTCCATTGAACCTTTCATTTCTGTATGCCCGTAAACTTTGGTTTCCGCCCAAAACGGCACCGTGATAAAACTCATAGTTATCTCCAATTACAGCTTCACCCGCTATTTTAGTTGCAATTACGGCAATACCGCTTGGGTGTAACGGATAGGTTAGTGATAACGACGGTTTTACATAACCAAAACGGTTGCCGTAACCATCTAAATTTGATGTATAACCCGCTACCACGTCTGCATCCATGGCGCGATTGGGAAATGCAGGGTCATTTTGATTGTGGTAATTGTAGCCTACTTCTGCCGTAGCGTATATTTGTTGTTCATAAACATCATTATCGGCTGTAAACGATTGCCCTACAAAACGGTCATCGTCATTAGATACATCAAAAGATTCTAATGTGGACCTTAGATAGTAGCTACTACCCGCATTTTTATGCACTAAATAGGGAGAGAATTTTAATCTTCTTACTCTAACCCTATTAAAATCACGGTCAATTTCATTGTCGTATTGTGAATCATTGCCTTCACCAAAATAATTCATAGTAAAGTTTGGACTGGCATATCTTACATCAAATCCTAAATTCCAATTGTAGAACACATGGCCAAATTCTGCATTATAGTCTATTGCAAAACCGTTAGTAGCAAAAAAATACTCCGCTCCTATGGTGTGCTGTGATTTAAACGGATTGTTAGCTAAGCTGTACGTGGTGAAACGGTCTTTTAGCCCAATTCTAAATCCAGAATCCCCATCATATCCCACACTGGGAAAAACGATGTTCTCGTGATATTTTCTCTTTTGATAGTTGTAGGTATTAATGTCATATGAATCTGTGAGCCATTTTTTGGACTTTGGGTTTACTATGGTATTGTCCTTACTCTTATAATCATAAAGCTTCACCTTTTTAGTCGTTTTGAAATCATAGGTATCGTTTTTCTTACCTCCCAATACTTTAATATCAATCAATTTATCACCTTTACCATCAACTGTAAAAGTATCATTACCATCAAGGCCATACACCCAAATTTCTTTGGTTTGTTTTGAATTGTAGGTATTATTGAAAACAATACTGTCTTTTGAAATTGAAATATCAGTTTCCCCATTTGGCTTTCTGGTAATCAAGAAATCCTCATCCTTTTCTGTTCCAATTACGACCTCAAAATTATTCAAGTAATCATAATACGATTGCGCGATAGCCTGCAAACCATCTCGTCTTGACCGAAGATTCTTTTTAATCTCATCAATACTACTATCCTGAGTTGCTTCAGGCAGAGATTCAAAAGCAGCATCTATTTCTCTATCCGATAAATTTTCTTGAATAAAATCTACTTGCTTCTTCCAGTCTTCCCACTTTGCCGTCTTTATAAAAGCCTTATCCAACGGATAACCAGAAAGGTTAAACCATTTTATATTTTTTATATCAGCATCAAAACTTTCCATTTTACGGAGCAAAGGGAATGCATACTTTAGCATTGCTATTATGGGGCCGTCGTATTTGGGAAAAGCCTGGTCCCAATCCCTCGGTATGGCTTCATACCTTTTTTTACCATCTTCGGTTTTAAACTGCGCCCATCGCCATTGGTCTTGATGACGGTCCCAATTACCAACTAGCATATCAAACAATCGTGCACGGATAAAACTTGGTTCATCTACGTAGGAGTCCTTAGACTCCATCAACTCTAAACGTAAATCCGTTGTACTTAAAATGTCATCTGGCTTTCCAAAAGTTTCAAAGCTTTTGTTTTCGTCTCCCACGTGTTCCTCTAACATAAAGAGTGCATCACCATAATCTTCATTATAAATACCTAAGCCCTTTTGTTTAGGCACGTAGTATATTTTAGGATTTGCATGTAACACTTCTAGCGTTTCAGACAATTCGTTCATTGCAAATTGTGCGTAAGGGTGTGCCGTGGTATAAAAATCCATCATATAACGCTCAGCTACCGTATTTCTAAGGTAATCTTCTACGTAATGATTATCTATGGCATTGGTTTGTAGAAAACGTAAAGCACTTTTACGTAGTGCTCTTAAAGTGTATTCATGCTCATTGTCATCTATTAATCTCAGTGATCTAGATTGTGTTCCCCCACCCTCGGAAATGGGACGCACATTATTGGGCAACTCGTCTATTTGTAGAACGGGAGCCTCAATTTCTTTACTATAAAGGTTTCTGAAATGGTCTCCCCAAACCCATTTGTAAAATCCGCTTTTATCTGTTTCCTCTTTGGTATAAATTGATGCTTTTTCTGTTGGTTCATATGTTTTTTTAGGATAGGAAATATCGTCTATTGAAAGCCTTTCTCGCATTATTTTCTGAGTAAAGGCAATTTTTGAAGCAGCGTTCTCTATTTCTATAAAGTCTACTTTCGAACTACCATTTTTAAAAACCGTCAACTTAGCATAGCCCTTTTTCGAAGACTCAAAATGCTCTTCTTTAGGTGCCCTGGCTTTTTCGGTTTTACCAATAGCTCCACTGATAATTTGTGGAATACCATCATCTTCTAAATATTGTAGGTTACGGTCTTTTCCGGATACAAATATGACATCCTCAAACTGACTAGCTATGGTCTCCATTCTACCGCGGAAAAGTCTATTCTGTTTGTTTTGATATGATTCCGGTTGAAACCCGCCCATCTTATCTATTACAGAAATCTTACTATTGCTCATAACCGGCTGGTAGACTGCAACGATTACCGTTTTGCCTTGACTATCCTTTAAATCATCTTTAAACTCCGCCAAAAACTGGTCTCTTGTTTTATGCTCACACTTTTCATTGATGTACGGATGCTCATCCCAATCTTCTAAAAACCACTGCGAGTCTACCATCTCCAATACTACTTCATCATTTATAGTTTCACGCTCAACGGGGCAACCATCATTGGGCCAAAATTTAGCCTTACTATTATCCTGTAAAAACGATTCTAAATCATCTATGCTTTGAGGGGCTCCTGTTAACCATTCGTTCTTTCCGGGTGTTAAAATAACGTTTCCATTAAATTCATCCCATAATTGCATCAAAGGCTTTAAGTACTTCTTTGCCTTATCTTGTTTTTGTTCTTTTGAAGGAAACCCTTCCCTATTTATAACATTGCCCAATAACAGCAATGTAGCATTCGTATCATTTTTAGAAGCAGAATTGATTTCGTCCAACATTACTTTCGTTTCTTCAAAAGAGACATTTCCAATATTTGAGGTTATATAAAATGAATGGGATACTTCCTTATTAGAATTAGAATCTTGCTGCTCTGATACTTGTGAAAGCATAGTTGTGCAATAGAAAAGAAATGGTAATGTAAAAACTAGTGAACGCATGTATTTGTGTTTGTCTGTAGTGTAGCGGTTTGAACTGCACGAATGGCTTAAAATGGTCAATTAAATTCTAATAGTTGAAGAGTAAAAATTGATGTTTAAATCACAACAAAAATCCGAATCATGAGCAATTCGGATTTTTGTTGTAATACCTCTTTTATTTGATTTTAATTTCTACTTTTTTATTGAATTCCAGTTTAAAATTTCGTGCTGAATTTCTTGTGGAGTACGTTGATTTTTATCTGCCAAGCGGTCGATCAGAGAACTAAAACTTCCATCTTCATAATTGGTGTTGACATTTTCCAAACCTGGATAATGAGAAAGATACTCATCGCGCACAGCGTGCCACTCTTTTTCTAGGTGAGGTTCTAATTCAATAGATTGCACTCCTCCGTTGTCAATTGGTTTGCCTAAATTATTTGGTTCTTCTTCTGAGTTGTTATCAGAGTAAACAGAATCCATTCCTCGGTTTTGCTGTACATCGTTTTGCAATCCTCCGTGATCTCTTTTATTGTCCCTGTGCTTGTTTTCCGTTATCATATGTCATTCTTTTTATCTTACACTTATAGTTGAGTAAAGATAAAAGCATTACAAGGGTTGGTTTAACTCAATAGAGATTTTAAATACCCCAAAGAAGCTCACTAAGCGAGACACTCAGAAGAAATAGGCAATACTCTATTTATTGAGTTAAACTGTTTTAATGCTACAATGAGAGATTGGCTGAACTATATTTTAGACTGGAATCCTAGCTTTTTTGGATTAGAGTCTTCTTTGGATTTCCGCTCCATTTTATAATAATATATCCAATAATTCCAGAAACTACTGACCCTACTAATATTCCCACTTTAGAGGAATCTACGAAGACAGAATTATCTGTAAATGCTAAATTGGCCACAAAAATAGACATTGTAAACCCTACACCCGCCAAGATAGCAACTCCAACAATTTGTATAAAATTAATACCTTCAGGTAGTACGGCTATCTTCAATTTTACACTGAGAAATGACATCATAGTAATACCTATTCCTTTACCAATAAATAAGGCTACAGCAATATTTATAACCAAAGGCATGTCTAACGCCATATCTGCGCTAAAAATAACTCCAGCATTTGATAGGGCAAAAATGGGCATGATAAAATAAGCCACCCAACCATGTAATCCGTGTTCAAGACGCTGCAATGGTGAATTAAATTTTTCAGTCAAACCTTCCAATTCATCCATATGTTCATACTGTTCTTTAGATAAAATAGGCAAACCGTCTCGTTTTGTTTGTGTAAACCGATAGGCTATATTTTGTAAATTTTCCGTAAAACTTTCCATATCTATCTTTTGTCTTATGGGTATGGTAAAGGCCATAAGTACTCCTGCAATGGTTGGGTGAATTCCTGAACCAAGAAATAGAAACCACACTACAATCCCAATAAAAAACGAAAGATACTTGTGGTAAATACCTCTATATGACAAGTAAAACAAAAGCGCCAAGGGAAGCATTGCATATAGAATTAACCACCAATCAATCCCTGTACTATAAAAGATTGCTATTATGAGTACCGCACCTAAATCATCTACGATGGCAAATGCTGTTAAAAATATTTTCAGCGAAAGCGGCACCCTGTTTCCTAGAATTTTTAAAATTGCCAAGGTAAAAGCTATATCCGTCGCCATAGGAATTCCCCATCCACTGATTGTTTCAGGAGAATTGTTCAATAATAAGAATAGACACAAAGGAAATACCATTCCGCCAATTGCTGCAAACAAAGGCAACGTTGCCTTTCGTAACGAATTCAATTCGCCAATTAATAGTTCCCTTTTAATTTCTAAACCAATTAAAAAGAAAAAAACAGCCATCAATCCATCATTAATCCAAAGGATAAGTGGTTTTGTGAACTCAAAAGTTTCAGTACTTATACCAATGTTGAATTGCCATAAAGCTTGGTACGATTCACTAAATGGGGAGTTTGCCCAAATCATAGCAATCACTGTTGCCCCAAACAAGAGGATACCACTAAAACTTTCAATTTTTACAAATTTCTGGAAGGGGGTAAGAATGATTTTTTCAATCATAAGCTACTGATATATATTTAGTTTGAAATTAAGAAAAAAGATTTCCTAATAAATGTAAGACACATTTATTGATTATGTCATAATCTAAAAATTCTGGATGGACTCTTGCTAAACTTTTTATACCTAGCAACCTTTTTAGATAGCTGATTTTATAATTTGAATTAAAGGGTAATAATATAAATTTTAGGGATATTAGAGAAGGGAATTAATGAAAATATTTTGAGAATAAAGACAGTTTCATTAGTTCGTAACCATAATATGATTTAAACAAAATTAAGCTCTAAACTTTACCAAAAGGTTTGTATATTTTTTTTGCTATCGCTTTATTTAAAAGCATCGTAACATACTCTAAAAGATTAGGTTTTCATCATGCAAAATTTAAAGACCCTCTACCACCCAGACGTAAAAACTTTAGACAATAAATCTATTTTTACACGGTTGGCTACACGGAGTATTGCTATTAAAGATAATACCATTCTCCTTCTTTATACAGAGAGATATGAAGATTACAGCCTACCGGGAGGAGGTTTAGATTCCGGTGAAGATAAAATTAAGCGAATGATGCGTAAGCTTACTGAAGAAACCTGCGCGCAAAATATTAAAAACATTAAGCCCTTTGGTATTTATGAAGAATACCGGCCATGGTACAAACCAGGTTTTGACATTCAACATATGATTTCTTATTGTTACACCTGTGAAATAAACAAAGAATTAGACATTACAAAAATGGTACATTATGAAACAAAAAACGAAATGAAAGCCAAGTGGATTAATATTCATGAAGCTATAGCCCATAATAAGAAAACAATGGCTAATAGCAACAAAAAAGGAATGTTTATTGAAAGAGAGACTTTTTTGTTAGAGCTGTTGGCGGAAGACTTAGATTAAGAAGTATTTAAATCGAAAAAACACTAAATCAATTAAAATTTATGGTGAAAGTAGTACCCACACCAACTGTACTAGATGCAGAAATAACACCTCCCATGGCTTCAATTTGGGATTTAGTCAAAAATAAGCCCACACCCTTTGCATCTGGGTGCCTATGAAAAACTTTATTCAACCCAAAAAGCTTATGGCCATGTTTTTTTAAATCTATGCCTAGACCATTATCTTTAAACTCAAGTATTTTCTTTTTATTTATAATCTTAGAAGTGATTTGTATTTCAGGTACCCGTTCTTCCGATTTATATTTGATTGAATTTCCTATCAAATTGAGAAAAATACTTTCTAAATAGACTCTATTGTAATATATATCAGAAACTTGTGAAAAATCACTCTTAATAATAGCACCAGACTGCAATATGGCGCCACTTAAAATTTCTGTTGTATTCTCTAAAACATCCTTTAACTCTATCTCCTCAAGATCTTCATTAGAATCACCTATCTTAGTTTTTAGAGAATCAACCAATGTATTCAATGTTAAAGTTAAATGTTGAATAACGGTTCTAAACTTGTTGAATATTTCACTGCGCAGAGCTTCACTTTCTGAACAATCATATATTTCTAACAAAGAATTGAGATTTGCTACTGGTGCCCTAAGATTATGAGAAGTAATATGGGTGAAGTCTGCCAATTGCTTATTCTGCTTTGACAATTTTTGCGCTATAACTTCCAAACTCTCTTTTGCTTCAATAATTCTTTGTTCCGCCAATTTTTGCTTTGTAATATCTCGTATGGCGGCAGAAACTAACAATCCTTCCTCTGTATATAAAGGGCTTAAACTTATTTGAATAGGTATTTCATTTCCACATTTATTTACACCGTATAATTCTTTGCCTTCACCCATTTCCCTGGTTTTAGGGTTGTTAAAGAATCCTTTGCTATGCATAGAATGTTCAGAAATAAATCGTGTGGGAATCAGTACTTCTACAGATTTATTGAATAACTCTTCTAAGGTGTAACCAAACAATCTTTCCGATTGTTTGTTGATCAGCTGTATTGCTCCTGCTTCGTTTACAATAACCATGGCATCCGGAGCGGACTCTAGAAGCCCCCTAAACTTTTTTTCGGCCATTTTAATTTCGGTTACATCTTGGCAAGTACCGATCATTTCTACAATCTCATCCTTTTCATTCGTAAAAACTTCTCCTAAAATTAGAATTGTTTTTAACTTACCTGAAGTGGTAATAATACGATGTGTTAAACTTTCCCATTTTTTATCCTTTTCTACTTTCTCAAAATGTCGATTAACTATTTCTATATCTTCTGGATGAACAAACCTAAAATACGAATTAAAATTAAGTTCAATTATGGCTTCGTCAAGCTCTAGAATTTTATAAAAATTTTGTGACCATTCTACTTTATCGAGAACCGTATTCCATTTCCAATTGGACATCATTGAAATCTGTTCGGCAAAATTTAAAAGCTGATTTTTTTTCAGTAATTCATTCTCAACGGCCTTTATTTCAGTAATATCCTTTGAAATTGAAACGAACCCTTCATTGTCATTCTCGCCATTTTTAATAGTAGTTATTGTTGAGAGTACATAAACCGGTGAGCCATCTTTCTTGTAATACGTCCATTCGCGGGTGTCGTTCAAATCTTGTTTGGAAAGGTCTAGATAATGATCATATGTATTGGGGTCTTCGTCATTGAGCGCTGCTATATCACTTCTAAATTTTTTAATTTCATCCTCATTGGCATATTTTCTTGGTTTTTCTATCCCAACCATTTCTGCTGCAGAATACCCCAATAACGACTCCGCACCCTGATTAAAACGATTAATGATACCATTCTTATCTGTTGATATAATTAAAATGGAATCTGAATTAAATATAGCCTGAAGTTCTGATAGCGCTTTTTGCAATTGATGTTCCGCCATTTTACTTTCGGTCACATCTTGGCAAGTACCGATCATTTCTACAATTTCATCTTCTTCATTGGTCAAAACTTCACCTATGAGTTGAATCGTTTTTAATTTTCCCGAAGTAGTAATAATACGATGAGTAAAGTTATTGAGTTTTTTGTCTTTTGCTATTTTATTAAAGTATTGAGTAACAACTTCTTTATCTTCTGGATGAACGAAACTAAAATAGGTGTCAAATTTGAGGTCTATGTTTGTTTCGTCAAGTTCAAAAACTTTATACAGGTTTTTAGACCATTTTACTTTATCTGCAACGGTGTTCCACTGCCAATTACCCATGGATGTAATTTCTTCGGCATAATTTAATAGCTGGTTTTTTTTAAGTAATTCATTCTCAACTTTTTTTATTTCTGATATATCTTGTGAAGTCACTACAAAACCTTCATTCTTATTCATGCTATTTTTAATAGCAGATACAGTGCAGAGAACGGAGATTTTAGAACCATCTTTTCTGCGATAAATCCATTCTCTAGTATCGTTTAAATCTTGTTCAGGCAGATCTACATAATGATTAAAGGTGACAGAGTCTTTATCATATATCTTGGCCATATCACTTTTGAATTTCACCATTTCCTCTTCTACAAGAAATATTCCAGGTTGTTTCAGTCCAACTATTTCATCTGCTGAATAGCCTAATAGAACTTCCGCGCCATGATTAAAACGGTTTATAATTCCGTTCTTATCTGTAGTGTAAACAACTAAGCATTCTGAGTTGAATATAGCTTCTAATTCAGAATGGGCCTTGCTTAATTGCTGTTCTGCAAGTTTTGTTTTAGTTATATCCTGTATAATACCAAAAAGCCTTGTTTGTTTTCCTTCCAAATACTCCGCTCTACCCACAATTCTGGTCCAACATACATTGCCTTTCGCCGTTATTATTTCAACTTCCAAATTATAATGAGTACCGTCTGCCTTTGCATTTTCAATTGCATCGCGTAGCTTTTTTCTACTTTCACCTTCTTTGACAAAAGAAATACCGCTGTTAAAATCCGGCACAAAGTCTTCCGGAACCTCGTGTATCTCACAAGCAATTTTGCTCCAATACGCTTCTTTTGTTAGGAGATTCAATTCCCAAGTTCCTATACGAGCAATTTCATTTGTTTTTTCTAGTATCTCATCAATTCTCGCTTTTTTCAGCTCTTTCTCCTTACGACGAGTAACGTCTCCTGTGTGCATTAAAATACCGCCTATTTTGTCCCCCGAAACGAACCAAGGTCGGACATCCCAATAAATCCACTGTATAGAACCATCTTTACGCTCAAAAGAAGTTTCTTCACAAATGTCAGTTGCCCCATTGAGACATCTTTGATGCATAGCTTTCCAATCATCACCTATTTCAGGAAAGATTTCATAATGAGATCGTCCTATTATATCTATTCCTTCCAGACCATAATCCTTAATCCAAGATGAAGATGCGGCAATGTAGCACATGTTATTATCAACCATGGCCATTGCAGTAGAGGCCTGCTCAACAAAAATTTTCTGATGTTCTTCTTGTGAATTAGAATTGTTCATGACGAAATCTAATTAATATAAGTTCACAAATATTTGTTTAAGATACTACTAATCTGATTAAACAAAGAATAAAATTTGTTGGTTTGAATGAAAAATACTACAATATCACAACAAAATCCTACTACTCCAAACTTAAAGCTATAATCTTTTAGATTGCAACTATTTATCCACCTATAGGAATCATACTCCGATGATTATGAGAATTAGGACCCTTAAACTTTCTATAGCATCCATTCCGCAACGCACTTTTCTCTTAGCGCCAACTGCTTTTCTATGACCGTGGTTATTGATTTTCCTTCGCGGAGAGGTGTAACAAATCAGACTCCGGGGTAGAAAACAAGCAATTTTTAAGTTACCCATTTGCAGTTAAACGTATTCTATTACAACTATCACAAAAAGCGTTGGTTACGGAGCTTATGACTGCAAAAGTTCCCTTATAGCCTTTAATTTAATAATTCTTGGCCGTGTCATTAGGTACAACAATACACATTACAACGCTCTGTAAGCTAGAAGAGCAAATACGCATGTTCCCTACCAAAATTATCGGTAAGTATGGTTTTAGACGAGGTCTCTACCATAGGGCTAACTATTTACCTTCCATTGTGTTGATTGATCTTCAAAAATTTCCTTTCCAAAAACAGGAACGTCTGCTTTAATGGCTTCCACCACATATTCCAATGCTTTAAATACTTCTTTCCTCCTAGGTGATGACACGAAAACAAAAAGACATATTTCACCTGATTTTACCTCTCCCAAACTATGGTAGATATGCATACAGGTAAGATTAAATTTATCAAAAGTAGCCTCCCTAATATCATGGAATTTTTTATTTGCCATATCTTCATATGCGGTGTATTCAATGGCAGCCACTTTTTTATCCTCTATAACATCTGCCCGCACTTGACCTAAGAAAATATTATGAGCGCCAATTGTAGTTTTAGATTGGTGTTTGGCAATAGACTCTCCTATAAATTCGGAAGAAATTGCTCCTTGTTTAAATACATTTTTATAAGTAGTGCTCATTTTCTAATGCTGTTTTTTACTCTAGTTTATTATCTTATTTCGTTTCTTAAATTCCGTTTAGGGTTTCAAATTCTTGATCTAAAAATTCCCAACACTTTTTATTGATTCGTTCAAAGGCTTCTATTAAACCCTTCCCATAGGGAGTAATAACCGTTCCACCTCCTTTTTGCCCACCAACAGATGTAGTTACTACTGCTTCTTTTGCAGATTTGTTTACGGCATCTACCAGTGTCCAGGCTTTCTTATAGGACATTCCTATATTCTTGGCAGCCTTGGACAAGGAACCCTGGGCTTCAATTTCTTTTAATAGCCGTACTCTTCCTTCTCCCACTAAAACGTTATTCCCTACTTCTATCCAAATCCTACTTTTAATTTTATAATCGCTCATAGAAGACTTCTTATTTAAAGGGCAATAGTATGGCTTCTACCATTTGTCCTTTTTTTATTTCAGCGGAATTTTGCGGTAAATATACTAATGCATTGGCATCTCCAAAAGCTTTTACCATAGCTGAGCTTTGTCCGCCTAAAATAGTAACACCAGCGCCTTGTATCCTTGCCTTTAAAAATTGTGCCCGTGTGCCTTTTACCGTATAATCCGCTAACAAGGGTAAAGAGATACGAGGAAGACTCACCTGCTCCGCTCCTTCCCATTTTTTCAAAAGAGGATATACATATACATAAAAACAACTAAGTGCCGCAGCTGGGTTTCCCGGTAACCCGAATATTGACGTATCACCTTTTTTTCCATAATACAAGGGTTTTCCCGGCTTTTGCTTCACCTTATAAAAAATCTCTTTTACACCAATTTCAGCAAATGCTTTTCCAACAAAATCATAATCACCAACAGATATGCCTCCGGTTACGAGAACTATATCATGACTTGCTAAACTAGATTTCAATACCGTTTTAGTATGCTGAAAATTATCTTTAATAGTAACTACCGATGTATTTGCATACCCCAATTCCTTCAGTACAGCCGTTAACATGTAGCCATTGGATTGGTATATTTGGCCGTAAGCCAACTTTTCACCGGAATCCACCAGTTCATTACCCGTAACCACAATGGATATGGATGGTTTTGTACAGACCGAAACCTTGGTAACCCCAAGACTTGCCAAAAACCCAATATGGGTTCCCTTTAGTGTAGTTCCTTTTGTTATGGCTATGGCTCCTGCTCTAATTTGCTCCCCTTGAGGCCGGATATTAGCTCCTTGGTCTACAGGTTCTTTTAATATAATTTCTTCACCATTAACTCGTACCTTCTCCTGCATTACCACTGCATTGGCCGTATTAGGAACAGGGGCTCCAGTAAAAATACGTGCAGCCTGGCCTTTCTGCAATGTTGGGTTTGTATCATCGCCGGCCTTTATCTCTTCCACTAAAGAATAGGTAACACCATCATTTAAATGCAATGCATAACCGTCCATAGCAGATTGTCTAAAAGGAGGCATATCTATTTCAGAAGTTACATCTTTGGCCAAAACATAGTCCAGCGCATTTTCAAGTTCCATTTCCTGTTCTATTGTACTGGTAGAACCATGTATCGTAACTAGTTCCAAAGCCGTAGCGGTATCTATCATTAGCCCTGAATTCTTTTTATCTGTTCTTGTCCTTGAAATTTCACTTTTCCAATAAGCGATGAATATACAAAATCGTTATTTCCGTTCAAACACAACGGTTGATTTTTTATATTTCTATAATTTGATTGTCTATTGCGGCAGACACTACTTTAAAAATATGTGCCCATAGTGTCACAAGAACTTTTAATGCCGTAAAAATCCATAGATTAGTATTCGTAAAAGAGAAGTAAACGGACTTGGGTTCGTTTTTAAAATTATTGTGAGCAATACCAAAAAATATTAACTAAATGCCAAAGATTTATCACTATACTAAATTGACTACTGCAATAGAGTTTATACTTCCTTCAATGACTTTAAGGACTAATTTTTTAAATAAAATGAACGGACCAAAAGAAAACCAAGAATGGGCTTTTGGTGGTGTTAATATAGACTATAAAGGAATGTACCCTGATACATATTCAAGTGAAACTCATATAAATAATCAGAAAAAATTAGGAGAGGAAATTAAGTCTAAAATACAAGCATTATGTTTCGTCCATTCTGATCAATATAAAGGATTTGAAAATGAAATGATGTGGACGCAATATTCGAAAAATCATAAAGGTATTTGCTTGGAGATAGACACAGACTTATTCACTGTTGAAAATAAACATTTAAAGTTTTTTAAGTTTGAGAATATGATTTAAAAGAAAACGTTTCTCTTTATTGGGATAGAAACATCTCAAAAGAAAAAAACATAGAACAAATCATAGAACGTAATTTTAAACGTTTATTTATGTCTAAATCACATTATTGGGAAAAAGAATATGAAAAGAGGTTAATGATTTTAAAGGACGATTTATGTAAACTGAAAATAAGTGAATCATTAACCGGAATATATTACGGATTATCACACAACCATTGTTATGATGCTACAATAGAACAATTTATAGATAAAAAACAGACGAAAATATTTAAAGTGTTTTACGAAAGGAATCAATTGAAAAGAATGGAAAAAAGGGCTATCAAAAAATACTTCTAGCCACAACTAAAGCGTGTAAAAAATATAGAGTTTTTTTGCCTAACTGAGTGGCCTGTAAATATTTATTAAGTCACTAAATATCATAAATTTAACTTCATCCACAGACCGTAAAGAAAAAATGTACTGGCACTAACCTATTCTTCATCTCTTCTAGCCTGGGTAACCGCACTAAATGATGGGGGGGTTTCGGTAATACTACCCGCTCCCTTTTTATTCACTTTGAAAATGACATCCTTTTTAGTGGTAAATAATATAACAGAAAAGAAATGGGTCTTTAAATGAGATTTCAAAACTTTAAAAGCCTCTTCTAATGTAAGTTCATCTTCCTCGTCCTCGGTCTCCTTTGATCTATAGCGTAATTTTAGAAGGACTTTAAAGTCGTCTTCAGAATACACCGGTCTAACAAAGATATTTTTCAGATTAGGCTTCCCAATGGTCTTTGCCATGGTCAACTTAGCAAAGTTACCTTTTTCAACACTTTCTTCTACCTGATTCCAAAAAAGAACAAACACATCTTGATACGGCATAAATAAAATTTCAATTAGGCGGACTTATCACAGATCAAAACTAATACTAATAATTCAATTCCTTACCTCCGTATCAATTGCAAAGAATCTTTGGAAACTTGTTTTGTTATTCTAGAAAAGACGTATTTGGCATGGAACTGGAAGAATTCAAATAGAAAAATCAGTGCGATTGTAAATAATCAATTATAATTGGCCCAAATACCCTTACCATACGATTTTTCTTGATTACTTTGCAAAATGAATACTTTCCAAGATTTTAAAATCAAAAAGCAATTGCAAAATGCTATTGTTGATCTAGGGTTCGATAATCCTACTCCTATTCAAGAAGCATCTTACTCCACCATTATGGGCGGTTCTGATTTTGTTGGGATTGCACAGACGGGTACGGGAAAAACAATGGCATATCTCCTGCCTATTTTACAAGATTTAAAGTATTCTGACCAGATGCACCCTAGGGTATTGATTCTCGCGCCTACCAGGGAGCTTGTTATTCAAATAGTAGAACAGATTGAAAAACTAACTCCCTACCTTAGTGTGAGAGCACTGGGTGTTTACGGAGGTTCTAATAATATAAATCGTCAAAAGAGGGCGGTTGCAGAAGGCCAAGATATTATTGTAGGTACACCTAGAAGGACGTATGACCTTGTTTTGGCAAATGTCTTACGGTTAAAGGCCATTAAAAAGCTGGTGATCGATGAAGTAGATGTCATGCTAGATTTTGGATATAAAACGCAGCTAAGACATATCTTTGAATACTTGCCTACCAAACGCCAAAACATTCTATTTTCGGCAACTATGACGAGTTATGTTGACCAATTGATGGATGACTTTTTGGTTAACCCGGTCAAAAAAACAATTTCTATAAGTGGTACGCCTTTAGATACAATTCGTCAAGAATCCTATGCCGTCCCTAATTTTTATACTAAGGTCAACTTATTGAATCATCTTTTACAGGATAAAGAAGAGCTTAATAAAGTATTGATTTTTGTAGCCAGTAAATCTATTGCCGACAGATTATCCGAGACGCTGGATTTTGAAGATGAAATTTCCGTTATTCACTCCAGTAAAGAGCAAAACCACCGTACAAAATCTATTGATAAATTTGAAAGTGGTACAAGCCGGATTCTAATTGCAACCGATGTTATTGCACGTGGTATTGATATAGATAAAATTAGTACGGTTATTAGTTTTGAAACACCTTTCTACCCGGAAAACTATATCCACCGAATAGGAAGAACCGGTAGAGCCGGTGAAAAGGGAAGGTCTATTCTTTTTTATGGCGAAAAAGAAAACGATTTAAAAGCTGCAATTGAAAGCTTGATGAATTACCAGATACCACAAAATGAATTTCCTGAAACGGTAGAAATTAGTTCTGAGCTCATTCCTGAAGAACAAGACAAACCTATAAATCTAGAAGAAGAATCCGTCAATACAAAAACGGTTGAAAGAGGCCCTTCATTTCACGAAAAATCGGCAAAGAACAGTAAACAAAAAAATAAGGTAAAAAGCTACGAAAAGACCTTAAAACGGAAATACAAAAAACCGCAGAAACGGGGTGACAAAATTCAAAACAAAAAAAGTCGCAAGAAAAAATGGTGATGTAACACCTTACTGAGTCTGGATTTTGATTTTATTCCTATACTTCCTGTAGTCAAAAAAAATGACAGGGAAATTAGAAAACAGCCCTAGTTAAACGCAAAAAATATGTCCATTAGACTAGCAAAACCTGAAGATGCAAAACCCATAGCCGCACTTATGTTGTTGGCGACTAAAGATTTTGTATTTACGTTTATTGGTGAAAAGTCCATCTCTAAAGCGACTCAGTTCTTAGAAAGACTAATTAGCGAACCTGGAAATCAGTACTCTTATGAGAACTGCTGGATACTTGAAAATGAAGATGGAGTAATAGCCGTGGCCAATGTCTATGACGGAGCGGACTTACATAAGTTGAGAGCTCCTGTAACGGCACTCATAAAATCGTGGTTCAAAAGAGACTTTACTCCTGAAGATGAGACCAGCAGCGGAGAATATTATATTGATAGTTTAGCCGTACGTCCGGACCAACAGGGTAAAGGTGTGGGTTCTAAAATATTGCGCTTTTTAATTCATGAGTATGTTACCAAACAAAACGGCAATCTTGGTTTATTGGTAGAAAAAGACAACCCCTATGCCAAGAAATTATACTTAAAAACAGGTTTTGAAATTATTGGAAACAAGATACTAACAGGAAAAACACTAGAACATCTTCAAGTTAGAAATACGAATTATAGCATTCAAAATATAGGTTAGCCACTACATTTTTATCTAACCAACCGCCCTGTAATATTACCTCCCAATATATTAGTTACTTCTTTTACAGTTGCCAAATTCACATCGCCTTCATAGGTGTGTTTTAATGCGCAGGCGGCACTTGCAAATTCCATAGCTTTATAATCGTCGTATTTTTGTAAACCATAAATTAAGCCTGCCGCAAAAGCATCTCCGGTTCCTATTCTATCTACAACGTGGGTAATATCAAGATCTTCGGTTTCTCTAAAATCAGTGCCGTTCCACATTCTGGCCCTGATTTTATGCCACGAAGAGTTTAATGAAGTTCTTATTTTATCAAATACCTTTTCAATGGTTGGGAAGGCCAACATTAATTGCTTGCTGGCTTCAATAAAATCATCGTTTTCGTAACCAAAATCAGTGCCTAGCACTTCATTAATCTCATTTACACCGCCAATAAAAATAGTAGAGTAATTAAGAAGTTCCGATAATGCTTCTTTTGGGTCTTGTTCATATTTCCATAAACCACTGCGGTATGTTGGGTCAGCAGAAACCGCTAAGCCTTTTTGCCTAGCTAACTTAAGTCCTTCCCTTAGGGTCTCATAAGCTCCTTTTGATAAGGCAGGAGTTATTCCGGTCCAATGTACCCACTCCCCGTTCTGCAATGCATTTTCCCAATTCACTTTGGTAGGCTCTATTTCAGAAAAAGCGGAGTGCGATCTATTGTATGAAATCATACTTGGTCTTATAACAGCTCCAACCTCTAAGAAATAAACGCCTAAAGGGCGTTTTGATAGCGTAATTGAAGAAGTATCGACACCAAATTTACGAATGTATGCCATGGCCGTTTCTCCAATAAAATCATCAGATACAGCACTTATATGTTTTACATTTCCGCCAAAATTGGAAATTGAAATACCCACATTCAGCTCTGTTCCTCCAAAATAAAACTCAACAATGTTAGATTGAATGAATTTCTTATTTCCTCTTGGCGAAATACGCAGTAAAACTTCTCCAAATGTTATAATCTGACCCATACCTTAATTTTAAATCTAAAAATACCAATGTAAAAGGAATTTTAGATGCTTATTAGAAAAGAATTTAAATAAACTACTTTTACAGCTAGCGTATAATAAATATCTCTCCCCATGATGTATACGCTGCAAGCCCGTTGATTTTATAGAAAATAATACCAGACTAAGGTGCGAAATACCTCCTCCAAAAAGTATTAAGTAATGATTTTAAAGGTCGTTAAGAAGCTATACAAGATATGTACCTATTGAAACGTTATTCATTTTAGACATGACAGATATTTAACCCAATAGCGATTAGTTTGACCGAACAAAGAAAAATGCTGTTTCTTTAATTTAATAAAGTGTACTTAGCATGGCGAAACAAGGTATCCATAAGATTATACCAAACAGTACTAATGGGCTGAATAACAAATATCAGGTTATCAATAGTATGATTCTACTTTTATAAAACATTCTTAGTACAATGAAGAAAATTATTGGAAAAGCTAAAATTTACTGCATAGGGCTTCTCTCTAGAAGTCGTTGCGATTCTTTGCCTTTTCATAACATGCAACACACCATGGACGTTTATGAGAATGTCTTAAAAATTGGAATGTACGAGAATAGAGACTTGGAAGAATTACAGTCCGTTTTATTAGCGGCCCTTTTTCACGATACTGGTATGGCAACGGTTTTTGCCGACCATGAAAGTTACAGTATAATAGAGGCTAGTAATTTTTTGCTGGCTCAAAACTGTTCCAAAGAAATAATAGGACAAGTGACCGGTTGTATACAGGCCACACGAATGCCACAAAATCCACATGGTATTTATGAAGAGATAATGTGCGATGCCGATCTGTTTTACTTAGGTACGGACCAATATCAATCAAAAACCAACCTTTTAAGAAATGAATTGGTCAAATTTTCACATACCGAATTCTCGGATGTTGATTGGCGCTCCATGAATATTGAATTTGTCGAAAACCACCAATTTTTCACCAAATATGGGCAAGAAGTATTGGAACCGTTAAAACAAAAAAACTTAGCGCAATTAAAGAAAAATCGTAAACAACTATAAAGAACTTTGTTTATTAATGACGGTGCCAAATCAGTTACCACAATTGCTTTGGCCTACTCGGTCTCTCCTCCTATTCCAATATTCTTAAAGGTCTGAATAATTAATTGCATTTCTTTCTCATGCAAATGGTTATCTGAAATAGCCATTTCTTCAAGAATCTGAGCCAAAACCTTCTTTTTAGAATACGTCATATTATGAAGTGACACCAGAGCCTCATCAACAGATGTTTGTTTTGCTTCAGCAATCAAATCGGGGCCCATGCCAATTCCTTCCTGTAGGTCTTTCATAGCCTCTACTTCACTAGGATGAATGGTGCCATCTGCCAATATGACCTCATGGGTCATTACAAAAATGGCCTTCTTTTCTATTTCTTCAAACTGTACTTTTCTCAATTTTTTGATTTTCATAGTCATACTTTGTCTGCTTTACTTGTTCATAGATTCAAAAATAAAGGTCATGAGACTCTTTTCGGTGGAATGTTTAAATCCATCGGAAATAGCAGTCATCTCTAAGATACCTTCTAAATTAGTTTTCTTTTTTGGGGACATTTGCTTCAAAATAAAAATAGCCTGCTCGCTCTCAATGTTTCTTGCCTGCATAATAAAATTACTATCAAAATCAATTTGTTTCATCAGTTGGGTTACTGCGTTGATTTCCCCATTATGAACCTGCCCGTCTGCTAATATTACTGAATTTACAACGTGCACCATAGCAAGTTTCTCGGCCAAAGTGAAAGCCACTGTTTCTTCCTGCATAAAATGTTAATGATTGTGTTAGTGATGGTAAGATAGTAAATTCTACAGAAGTGCATCTGCCACAACATTCATAAATTACTGGTAAATTTACCTTAAGACCTTACTGCCTTTACTAAAACGTATGATGCATTGAAGGGTTCATGCCCTTGAACCAACCGTCCTACACACCTTTTCAACTTCTCAAAAAATAAATCAAAAAAAAAACCCGTACCGATTAGACGATACGAGCTTTAACCAAACCAACTTAAACTTATTTTATTTTAACACTCTTACAAAAGGTCTTTTTGACACAAACTGACTGAACTTCATACGCGATTATTATAAATAGATTACATCCCAAATTTATAGCCAAATGAGACTAGTAAAGACGAATTTCTGAGGGTAGACAAATCGTTAGCATAGATGTTTACAAGGCCAAATTCAGTGACCAGTCCAATTTCAATTTGCTCGTTAAAAATAACACCTACTCCAAAGTTCAAACCCAAATCAAACGGCTTGAAGAAATCATTGACTGGGTCTGAACCTATGTTTACTTTAGTACCCCCTCTATTAGCTGCCAACATATAACCAACATTAAAACCGGATAGTGCGTAAAGATATCCCGAACCACCTAACTCAACTATATCATAGCGTGCACTTAAAGGTATTTCTAAATAAAAAGTATTAAATGTGTCTCCTACCGTAGAAGCCCCTTTCTTAGCAAACCCTAGACCAGACCCCACATATAGATCATCTGTTATATCAAATTCTATAGTACCTCCTATTTTCACTCCCAAGGCTCTTCCAAAAGTATTATTGTCAACCTCATCTGGTGAACTTATATTTGATAATCCAAGTCCTGCCTTTACACCAAAAATTTGTGCATTAGCTGAAAAACTTAGCGAACCAATTAATAAAATCATAAGTACTTTTACCGACTTTTTCATAATGTAAATTTTAAAGTTTATGGATGTTCGTGTTCTCGAAACCCTTATTATTTTATAGTGCTAAGGTATCTGAAGACCAAGGTTTTTGAAATACCACATTTTTTGTATTTTTTTCTACTGGATTACCAGTAGAACGCAAATAGGTTTTTAAATAAAAAGAGCCCTGTCTTAATTAAACAGGGCTCTCAACAATAAACGAAACTTAAAATCCAACTTAATTCCCACGATAATAAGAGGGACCAAAAACTCCGTTTTCTGCTACGACTAATGGTATTAAACCGGCACCAAATCTAAACAAGGAGTTGAGCCAAAGGGTCTCGCCGGTATTAGCATCAATAGTCAATAAACCCACATTATTATCTGTATCATCCGTACGGAACAAATCGTGACCATAAGTGAATAGAATTCCATTTGCGAAAACCGGACTATAATCTACACTTACATCTTCATTGTACCATAATCGCTCTCCGCTTTCTAAGTCTAAGGCAAAAGGTTTGGCATTAGTAGCACCCGGGAAACTAGAACCCTTATCATAGTTACTATACACTACGTTTTCTACAACTAAAGGATTCCACAGTGTATCAACTCCTGTATCTATCTGCCAAATAATATTAGTGGTATTTAAATCTAAACAATACAAAGCTGAGCGAATAGTTTGCCCTGGGGGCAAAGCATTTACGACTAACTTGTCCCCAGAAATAAAAGGGGTTCCAGCTCTACCAGCTTCTAGCGTCCAAATAGTAGTAATGGTCTCTAAGTCTATTGCATAAAGGTTTTCTGCTGGCAAATACATTATTCCATCTTCAAATACAGGAGTACCTGTCACTTCATGAGGTAGTTCCACCTTTTGTATGAGGTTGCCAGTTTCTTTATTCAGAATATGCATGTAGGAAGGTAAATCGCTGATAAAACCTTCATCTGAAAAAACATATACTTTATCTTCATAAATTGCTGGCGCACTATTGTCATTCAACACATTATCCAACTCCCCGTCAGTATCAGAAGAATAGTACCATTTTAGGTTTCCTGATATTTCATCTACAGCCACTACTACGCCACTACCGCCAGAAGCATAACACACCCCGTCTGTACATGTTGGCCGTGTTACACCATTACTACTGAACCTGTACTCAAGCATTGCCTGATCCCAAAGTAGACTCTTATTACCAATGCTAACAGCGTTTATAGAGTTATCATCTGCTGTAACATAAATAGTACCGTCTTTATAACCTGCTAATAATTCAAAATCTGTAAGATCAGGAAAAGTATAAATTGCCGTTTCTTCCCCTGTTTGAGCATCTACGGTATACATAGTTTCTTCTTTTGAAGCTATTATAAAACTATTTAAAGCTGGGTTTCCTGATACAATTTGATTGTCCTGTTCGGTAACAATAACCTCCCCGCTATCATCTGATTCTCCATCATCATCTATTTCTACACCATTATCTTTTGTGCAACTGGCCATAAAAATGGTCAATAGGGGTAGCAGAAGGTAATTAATTATGACTCGTTTTTTCATTTTGCCGTTTTTATTCTACCTTAAAATTGAAAATCTCTGATATTGACGTATTGCCTATTGCATCTTCTGTTTTCACTTGCCAATAATAAGTTTGGCCAGAAATTACATTCGCAGTTATTGCATTTTCAGTTGTACTCCCAATAGAAACTGTGGGATTAGCTTCTGTACCAAAAAACACTTCAAATTCTACAATATCGTTATCTACATCATCACCCTTCCATTCTAAGGCTACACTAGTATTTACAGAAATCGTCCCTCCCCTACTTGGGTACAAAGCTTCTGCTGGAAATGGCGCGTAATTCACCACGCCTTCGCCTGCGTTATAGAATTTCCAAGTAGCACTTTTTGGAGCCGTTTCGGAATCTTCGCTACTAGTTGTCACATACCACTCATATGGTGTATTACTATTGAGTGTTAGGGTAGCCTCGTTACTTAGGGATTCCGTTACTTGCGCATCTCCATTTTCAAGGTTCTTTACATTCACCTCATAACTATCTGCGTTTTCCGAAGTCTGCCATTGAAAAGTAATGGCACTTTGCTGGTCGTTGACCGTATCACCTTCGGTACATTCTGAGTTGTTCTCAGGAAAAACCAAACTTACACTACCAGGGTCTCCCATATCACCTTCTTCCGGACCATCATCTTTACTGCCCGGGCATGCGGTCATTACAACTAATAACAGTAGCCACATTGTTGGTTTTAGTATTCTCATTGTTTTATAATTTTAAATGTTCTTGAATCTCCGTTTATTTGAACCGACAATACATAAACTCCTGCCGTTAGTCTGTTTGCATCAATCTTTATAGTACTAGTATTGGGTTCTATTACTTCTTGTAATACCATTTTACCATCAAAAGTGTTTAATTGAATGGGTACAGGTTCTTCAGACGTTTTACCCAACGCAACGGAAATTTTTCCATCTTTCACAGGGTTAGGGTAGATAATTATTTGCTCTTCAAAATCTAGGATTTCCTCATGAACTCCTTGGCAATTCTTATCTGTGGCTACCGAAAGTTTTGCTTTTGCCGCATAGACTGGCAGCGTTATCTCAGACTCTGCAGTTATTATAGTTTCTTCATTAAGTGAAATCGTATATTCATCGGCACCGCCTAACTTTAGGGTCACCGATTTTGCACTTAAGTTCACTTTTGAAGTTACCGTAAGTGCTTCCGGTGCAGCTACCCTAACATCGTAGCAGTTCTTATAACCGGACTGCCCATTTAACGTTATGCAAACTGTATAGATGCCACTCTCCAAACCTGAAAAAGAAACAGAGCTTGTAAAATTGTTGTTTTTACTCACTCCGTTTCCGGTCAATGTTGCTATATAGTTATAGTCAGCGTTTGCATTAATTGTAATATTCCCATTATTACTTCCCAAGCAAGATTCTCCCTTAGAAGAAACCGTAAAATTATTGCTAGGCAATGAGAATATTTCACAACCTGTAACATCTACTATAGCACCAAATGGTGTATTAGGGCATAGATCATCTGCATTTACAACGCCATCGCCATCACTATCATTAGGATCAGTATGGGTACTATTGCCAAGACTTACCGTAAAATCTTTAGTAGACCCATCTTCCGCAGTCACCGTATAAATAACAGGATTAGTAAAATCATTTATAGTAACCCCGCTCTGTTGAGTGACTCCCGCAACGGAAACCGTTGCCCTACCGGAATGGGCAAATGTGGCCACTAAATTTTGAGGGTTGATGTTATCCGGTAGTTCTATGGTAATGTTATTTCCGTTGATAGCCCCAACTGCTGATGGCGCAGTTACATTAAATCTAAAATCCGTTATTTCCTTTTCATTACTTAGCGTGCTTCTAGACCCAACTGTATACCACACGCCCCATTTACCATTGGGAATCAATTCTACTACATTACCGGTAGGTGTTATTTTATCCGTTGCCATGTCAATGGACATGATATCTTCATCGCTTCCGTTATAGGTGTCAAATATGATTTTATCATCGTTTTTAGAATAATTGGGAAAGCCCAATTTGTTGTTTTCATATACGACTTCCGATGCACCTGTTTCAATATTTGCCGTGATTACCTTATACGTATTTTCAAGAGTATCGAAATAATCAAAAGCCAGAATGTTGCCAGAGGTTTTTGAGAAGGAAGGGTTACCGATATTTACACCTTCGGGTAAGTTGGAGAATATTTTTTGAATAGCTCCACTACCAAATGTTTTAGAGCTATTATCCCATACATGCAGCGCACCAACATCCCAATACTCAATATCTTCACCGTTCGCGTTATTTAATCGGTTTAAAGCGTCATATATCAAATACTCGCCTGAGTAATCCCACTCTAGGGCATCGGGATATAATACCTCTCCCGTGGTTATGCCATCTGCAGAAGTAGGGTTGTACAATTCAAACTCCTTGAATTCACCACTTATCAAATCCGATATGTAAATAACATTAGACTGGTCATTAAAGATCATAGCTAGTTTGGTACCATCTTTTGAGAGTGCCACCCCACCCCAAATCGATTCATCAGAAACCACTTCTTCTTGTGGAGCATTCAAATCCAAAGACAGCATATTGACTTTATTCTCGTCCGTAATATAGATGGCAAAACTACCATCGTCCGCAACATTAGGTTTTCTAAAAACTCCAGTGGTTGTTAATTGATAATACGTAGTAACCTCAGTATCGGAAGCGTACAAAGTATAAGGATCGGTATCTCTAATATCCAAACTTAAAATAAACTCATCACCATCAACCGTTGGTATGTCATTATCCGTTTCCGTAGCTTCACCCTCAGTAATACCTACCGTATCAAATGCCGTTTTTGCGGCTTCAACCTCTTGTGAATTCTCGCCATGCAGGTCAGTAGCGGATTGAATGATGGCAATTCTTAAATCTATAAATTGAGAGGATACTGTCAAATAGGTCTCTAATGCTCGGTAATAAATTTGTTCCGCTTTGTCCTTTCCTATATCAGTAGCGATTAAATAATAGGCTCTGTTTACGATGCCACTATTTCTGTGGACCCCTCCGTTATCTTCCGACCCGGAATAGAACTCTGTCATATCTTTTGGCTGCCAACCTATTTCTCCTTGATTGACCCCGTTATTAGGGTTTTGCATATCGCGCATAGCTCCAGAAACAAAATACTGGGTATTGACTACATCTTCGCCTATCAACCAATCCTCTCTGTCAATCATAGCGCCGAAAATATCTGCAAAAGATTCATTGATCGCGCCTGACTGATCCTTATACTCTAGGTTTGCGGTAGCCTCAATGACACCGTGAGACATTTCATGACCACCAACATCTAAGGCTCCTGCAAAAGGGCTAAACGCATTTTTACCATTGCCATAAAACATGGCTTTTCCGTTCCAAAAGGCATTGTCAAATCCTTCTTCATTTTCATCAGATACATTTATTACCGAAATTATCGTACCTCCTTGTCCATTAATAGAATTTCTGTTAAACGTATTTTTAAAAAAATTATAGGCCACCTCAGAATTATAATGCGCAGATACCGCTATAGGGTCATTCCAAGTGCTTCCTGTAGTTGTTACATGATAAAATTTTGCTCCTTCCTCTGGTGGTTTATTTTTCAAATCAAGTGTCACTATGGCCCCAACCGGATTATCTGGCAGTTTTGATTGACTAGCATTGAACATAGATTCAGAAGTGTTGATCATGTAGTTTACACCATCTTCACCATGTGTTTTCAACTGTCTGTTTACCCCGTTTAAATCAGTTCCTGAACCGGTTGTTGGTGGTCCTACCAATGCAGCATGGTTATGGTTTGTTTTTTCATCCTCGTACTTATGGTAAAAACTACAGGTATGGTAGCGCTTTTCTAGAATACGGCCGGATTGTGCATCAACAAAATACTCCCACCTATCTTTTATATTCGGGTGTACCGTTAAATGTCTAGTTAGAATATTCTCGCCTTCAAATGGAAAAATCAATAGTTCTTCTTCGTATTTTGAATCCAGTATAAATCCAAAACGTTTTACAGGTGCTTCAGAAAGTGATACGCCTAAATCTCTTTCTACAACCTTTAAAGCGTCTTGCACCGTTAGTTTTGGAGTGGTGTTTTCAATAACTGGCGTAGGTTTATTCCTTCCGTTTAAGGCACTTACTTTATTACTTTTATCAAAATGTAGAATTACCTCACTTCCATATACTTTAACCCCTTTAAAAACTTGTTGCATTTTAATATGCCTCTGCCCTAAAACATCAATTTTATTAGATATTTCAGCAAACTCAGTTTCAGGTTTTTTTATTTGAATAAATTCCTTAACATCAACCAAATAGTCTTTTGCTACATCTTCTGATGATTGTTTAGCTACCACAGAGGCTACTTCTTTATTTGCCTTGCTCTTAATGAATAGAGGCGTTCCGTCTTCAGATGTATTAGTAACCTTATGCTTGTATTTACCTTTGTTATAATCCGTATTAAAGACTGTGGGCATCTGATAATTAGTTCGCCCTGTTGCTGTAGACCTCTTTTTATCTTTCGCTATTTTTAATGCATTAAACTTCTTTACAGCATCTTTATTAATTGTTGTATTGTTTTCACGTTTTTTATCATCAAAAGTATCTTGTGCGGTAACTGTCACCGCCATAAAAAAGGTAAAAATAATGGTGGTTATATATAGTGTGCTTCTCATAGCTGGTTATTTAATGTGGTTTTTCATCTCATTATAAAATTCCAAATAGGCCTTATCAGGTTTATGGTCACTGGATCCCCACACGACCTTGTGTTTTATATTTTGATTTACTTCTTCCAAGAAATAATAGCGACTGCCAGGGTGGTTAAAATCGGCTTCGGACAGTGCTAATTCTTCAAACTTTAAAAAACATGCAGTCACTTCTTTTTTTGATAGCGGTTCTAACTCCTCTGTTTGTTGGGTTAGCGAATTCGTATGGAACAACTGTCCGTTTTCAAGAAGTGTATAGCTATCTACCGTTCCAGCCATACCGCCTCCGTACCCAAAAACCAGTTGCTTACTGGGCAATTCGTCAAAAGTGTAGTGTTGAGACTTACAATTCAATAGCGTTAAGAAAAGTAGACCATAAAACAAGAGTTTTCGTTTCATCTTTAAGTATGTATTTATCTTTAGTAGTTTTTTCGGTAATACTGCTCTAATTAATTAGCTTGGCGGTTATAGGATACTTCTTGTAATTTGCTGATGGCAAGGTATTTTGAAATGCTTGTTTCTGAAATACCGCGTTGTTTGTATTTTTTTCTACTGGTTTTCCAGTATATTGATTACAGGGTGTTTATAGTGCCGTATAGTTGTAGTATCTTGGCGATAAACAATCAAAAAACTACCATACCAAAATGCGTTCTCTAGTATTTGTTTTTATTCTTTTACTATCCCTCACTATTTCTGCCCAAACAGGGCGTGAAGCGCGCATAGATAGTTTAGAAAATGCTTTGAAATCAGCGGGGCAAGATACCACTAGGGTGAACATTCTTAGCGAGTTGGCACGCTCCTACGGTGGCGTAGACTCCTTAAAAGCCTTTGAAAAAGGGTTTGCCGCCATTGCGTTGGCCAAAAGAATCAACTACCTAAGGGGTATGGCCGATGCTAATATTAACTTAGCGGGTTGTTATCTTGATTATTTTGATGTGGATAATGCAAAGAAGTATTTTACAATAGGTAATAAGTTTGCCGATAAATTGGTTGCAAAAGATTCATCTTCCCGTAATATGAAAATATGGTTGCGCGGCAAATATAATATAGGTGTAGCCTATGGTTACGAGGGCAATGTAGAAAAGGAAATAGAACGCATTGCAGAAACCATACCCTACGCACAGGAAATGGGCGATAAAATGTTCGTAGCCAATGCCAACACCAGCTTAGGCATCAAATACAGTAATTTAATGCTATATAAGAGGGCTTATGAAATGTTTTTAATAAGTCAAAAACAATATGAAGAAGTTGGCACTCCAGAAGATATGTTATATCACAGCTTATCATTTTCTTCCGCTTTATCAAGTATGGACTCATTAAAACGTATGAAATCTGTATTGGATATTGCAAAAGTAAATCTAGACCTAATCCCTAATTCTTTCTACGAAGGCCCTTATCAAATGGAACTTGGCCTTTATCATGCCAAAATTGGCGAGTACAATAAAGCGCTTGTTGCATTAGACAAAGCCTATACATATTACAAGGAACAATCATCTAGTTTCTATATAAAACTAATATACCAAAGGTATGCCGAAGCTTATAGTGGAATGGGTAATTTTAAAAAAGCCAAAGAGTACACATTAAAGTATATTAACTTTAGTGACGATGAGCATTCTTTTAATGATAAGTTAGGCTCTTACTATTCCCTAGCAAAATTCGATGCCAAACTTACCAATTACAAGTCGGCGTACAACTACTTAAAAGACTACGTGGCTGCACTAGATAGTGCCAGAGTTGGAGAACTGGGCAACGAAATGCAGCAGCTTGAAATACAATACAAAACTGCAACCAAAGAAAAAGAAATTTTAGCGCTTAAAAATGAAAAAAGTGAGGCAGCTTTAGCGCTTCAGGTCAAGAAGTCACAAAACTATCTTTTGGGAGCCGTGGCCAGTCTACTCGCCCTACTGCTTTTTATCGGTTTCTACGCGTACAACGCTAAGCTTAGAAGAGCACGAAAAAAAGAACGGGAACAAGAAAAAGAAGTTTCTCTTTTAAAACAAAAGCAAGAAAACGAAGTGTTTTCCGCCATGATAGAAGGTCAGGAAAAAGAACGGAAAAGACTTGCTATAGATTTGCATGATGGCTTAGGCGGAAGATTATCTGGTATTAGCATGAATTTGTCCAAACTAGATAAGGACGAGCCAAAGGAATATCCTAAGACCCAACTAAAAAAGGTTATGAAAGACCTTGATGACTCCTTAACTGAACTACGTTCTATTGCGCGTAATATGATGCCCGAAACATTAGTTAAATTTGGGCTACAAGCAGCATTAAAGGATTATTGCAGTAGCATGACTGGTAATGATACAAAAGTAACCCTACAGTTCTACGGTTCCGAAAAAGGTATCAACCTAAACCAGCAAGTTACCATGTACAGAGTAATACAGGAATTAATAAACAATGCCATAAAACACGCGCACGCATCCGAAGTATTAGTACAATATATGAGAGATGGTAATAAGGTAGATATTACCGTAGAGGATAATGGTGTTGGTTTTGACAAACAGGAAATTGAAAGTGAAAAAGCCGGCATGGGTCTTTCTAACCTACAGACCAGGGTTGCCTACCTAAAAGGTGATTTAGAATTTAACTCGGAAGAAAATGAAGGAACAACAGTTAATGTTCAAATTAACATAGATGCAGCATAACCCTATACAAATATTGATTGTAGATGATCACCCTATGGTGATAGAAGGACTCAAAACCCTACTTGGTGACGATGAACGCGTGGTTGTAAAAACTCATTTCATTAACGGAACGGATACCTTGTCTTTTCTAGAAAAAGATACAGCAGATGTTATTCTGCTAGATGTAAACCTACCGGATATTAACGGAGTTGAAATGGTTTCCAAAATCTTAAATATTAGAGCTACAATCGGCATTATTGGGCTAAGTACCTATAGTGAACCCAGCATCATTAATCAGATGATTAGAAACGGTGTAAAGGGTTATTTGTTGAAAAATGCAACCGCAGATGAGTTGGTCAATGCTATATCTCAAGTACACCAAGGTAATTTCTACTTTGGTAGTGAGGTTCAAAAAATTCTTGCAGATTCGGTAACGCAAGAGGGCAATGACTTGCCAAAGCTAACCCGTAGAGAAAAGCATGTACTTACATTGATAGCAGAGGGAAAAACAACAAACAACATTGCAGAAGATTTGTTTATTAGTCCACTAACGGTAGAAACCCATAGACGTAACCTCATGCAAAAATTAGAAGTTTCTAATGCCGCTTCCTTAATAAAGGTAGCTGTTGAGAAAAAACTGATTTAGAAATAGATACATAAAATATATTGGGAGTAAACTACCTCTAAGCAAGCCCACTAGGCATTCAAAGGGATACACCTCTATTTCGAGGCAAGCATCGGAGCATTTAATCTCCATTATCAAGTAAATCTATCGTTCCCCAGACAGGTCTTCAATACAAAAAGATATTTCCTACTTTGAAAAACGCTATCCAATAAAATTTTCTTTTTTGTTTAACGAACAAAAAAACATATTAAACAGTTGACACTCAAAAAATAATTTGTGTGATTAATTTAATAAATATTGTAAGATATTAATTACTTTTAGTGAGCTCAAAAAAATGCCAGAATGGAAGAAACTGACTCCCTTGTAACTAAACCTAGAGAAAAAACCTCTATTAAAAATAAATTTTCAATCATTGGAATCGGCGCGAGTGCCGGAGGATTAGAAGCTTTAAAGTCTTTTTTTGACAATCTTCCCGTGAAATTTCCACATAGTTTTGTTGTGGTTCAACATTTAAGTCCGGACTACAAAAGCCTTATGAGCGAGCTATTGTCTAAGAATACGGACATGCCCATAATAGAAGTCAAGGAAAAGACCGTAATTAAACCTAGTACGGTATATCTTTTGACCCCAAAAAAGAATATTTTCATAAAAGACGGATTTTTAATTTTAGAGGATAAACCCAAAACCAGAACCTTAAATTTACCTATTGATTTATTTTTTAAATCACTCGCACGGGAAATGACCAACAAGGCCGTTGCCGTTATCCTTAGTGGTACTGGAAGTGATGGTACCTCTGGCGCCAGAGATATTAAAGAATATGGTGGCATGGTCATGGTACAAAGCCCAGATCAGGCAGAGTTTGATAGTATGCCTCAAAATGCTATCAATACCAATCTAGTAGATTATATTCTTCCCACGGAACAAATGGGTGAGGAAATAAAAAGATTTATTCAACATCCCGCTGTTTATGGATCTTTAGAAGAGAACATTCTAGGTGATGAAGAAACTCTTGTCAAAATCCTAAACTTTTTAAATAGTCAGACCAAATTAGATTTTGAATATTACAAAAGACCAACTTTGGTTCGTATGATTGCCAGAAGAATTGGCATTAATCGCTTAAATACGCTACAAGAATATAAAGAATACTTGTTTGAAAGACCCGAAGAAGCCCATATCCTAGTAAGGGAGTTTCTAGTAGGAGTTACCAGTTTTTTTAGAGACCCTCTTGTATGGGAAGCCTTGACCTCTGAGGTTATCCCCAAAATAATATCTAGCAAGAAAAAGGAAGATACTATAAAATGTTGGTGCGTTGGAGTGAGCAGTGGTGAAGAAGCCTATTCTTTAGCTATAGTTATCAATGAAATACTCGCCAAATTCAACAAAAAGAACTTGGTTAAGATTTTTGCTACGGACATTGAAAAAAATCACCTGAACGATGCATCGAAAGGCATGTACAATGAAAGTACAGTTGCCAATATTTCCGAAAAAAGATTGGTTTTGAATTTTACCAAAAAAGGAGATTATTACCAAGTGAACGAAAACATAAGGCGCATGGTAATATTTAGCAAGCACAACGTTCTTAAAGACCCACCGTTCAACAAGATGGATCTATCCATGTGCCGTAACATGCTTATTTATCTACAACCGGCAGCGCAAAATAGAGCCCTAGATGTTTTACATTACTCACTTAACATGAACGGTATATTGGTGCTAGGCAGTAGTGAATCCTTGGGGCAGCAAAAAAACGCCTTTAACGAACTGTACAGAAAACAAAAAATATACTGCAATATTAGACCTGCCAAAATTCTTGGTCTACAGCAGTACAATTCAGGTAAAAGCCAAAAAAACCCATTCGGTCTAAGGAATCTTAGTCATGAAAGGAATACCAGACAACATATAGTAGAAGCACTCAGTGACAATCTTGATCTTGCAGCCATAGTTATAGATAGTAATTTTAATATTGTTGATGCATTTGGAGACCTTAACAACTATATAAGTCTCCCCAATAAAGGATTCAGTATGAACCTATTAAAAATGGTTCCTGAGAGTGTTGCCACTGTTTTAAGCTACTCACTTAGAAAAGTTGGAGGTACGAGCCAAAAATTAAAGCATGAAAATTTAAATTTCTCAACTGGAAAAAAGCCAACGCTTGCAAATATGCATGTAGCCGCCTTTTTAAACCCGCTAAATAACAACCCTTCCAATTATTTGGTTATTATAAAACCTGGGGACATCCAAGCAGTACTGCCCCCCCGAAGTGAAGACGATGATTCCCCTCAAAATATTAGAGAGAACGAACTAGAAACTGAATTAAAAGAAACTAGGGAGAGTCTAAAGAATATGATCGAAGAGGTAGAAACCAGCAATGAAGAATTGCAGGCTACCAATGAAGAACTTTTAGCATCAAATGAAGAACTACAGAGTACCAATGAAGAACTGCAGAGTGTAAACGAAGAGTTGCACACGGTCAATACGGAACTTCAGGAAAAACTTGAGGAGCTTGCTTCACTTAATTCAGATCTGGATAATCTTTTCGAAAGCACGGATATTGGCACTATATTTTTAGATAATAACCTCAGAATACGAAAATTTACACCTAGCGTTGCCAAGCATTTTAATTTACTGTCCAGTGATATTAACCGTCCTCTAGAGCACTTTGCTAGTACTTTTCATAAGAATAATTATAAAACCTTTATATCTGACATTAAAAAGGTAATCTACAATGGTACTTCACAACAAAATGAAGTAAAAGATGCCAAAGGACGTTGGTTCTTACAGAAAATTGTTCCTTTCCGTGATGGGGCCGGTAAAATTGAAGGGGCTACTCTTAGCTATGTTGACATTAATGAACTTAAATCTGCCGAGCAAAAACTAAAATATCAATTGCTTGCTTTTGAACAAACTTCTGACAGCTTCTGGGATTATAACTTAGTAGAGGGCTCCTACTATGTGAGTAAATCAATTCGTCATATTTTAGGTTATGAAGAACATGAAGTTGACGAGAGTGCGGAATTTTGGAATAAGTACACCCACCCAGATGATTTAGTGGCCCAAGAAGCTATCATGGAGAAACATTTAGCTACCCAAGGTAAATTTCCTTACGCTGTTGAGACGAGATATAAGCACAAACTAGGCCATTACGTAACTTTATTGCTCAGGGGTAAATTAGTGGAATGGACACCAGAAGGCAAACCTAAAAGAATGCTCGGTACCACAACCGATGTTTCTATGCTTAAAAAGATGCCAAAACTTGAAAAGGAACTCCTAGATAAAAATATGGTGTTCGAGCAGGTTCTGGAAATAACCCTAGCCGGATTTTGGGATTGGAATATACAAGAAAACACAGAGTACCTAAGTCCTACCTTCAAGCAAATGTTCGGTTACGAAGATGATGAAATGGAAAACACGCCCGAAGCTTGGCAAAAAATAATTCATCCTGAAGATCTTCCTGGTGTACTTGCAACTTTTGATGCTCACGTAGCCAGTAAGGGAAAAGTACCTTATGATAATGAGGTTCGCTATTTTCATAAAAACGGAGGTATTGTATGGGTCTGGTGTAAAGGCCAAATTATAGAATGGGGAGAAAATGGTGAACCCATACGAATGGTGGGAAGTCATATCAATATCACCAACCTTAGACAACTTTCTCAAAGTAACAAAGAACTAGAACGCTTTGCCTATGTGGCCAGTCATGATCTACAGGAGCCATTACGAACCATTAGCGACTTTGTTGCTCTATTTAAAGATGAATATATTAAGTTGTTAGACAATAAAGCAGCCACGTATTTAGAATTTATAGAAGAAGCTTCCGCAAGAATGGGAGAGTTGGTAAAAGTAATTTTAGCCTATTCAAAAATTGGAAGTGATACTGAAAAAGGAACCGTAGACCTTAATTCCATAGTTAAAAATGTAGAAAAAGATTTACGTATCCGTATTGAATCTACCCATGCAAATATTATCACCAAAGAATTACCAAAAATAACAGGTCACAAAATTGAACTACACTCACTTTTTCTCAACCTAATTGGTAACTCTATAAAGTTTGTGGATACCGCAATCAATCCAATTATTGAAATAGGGGCCATACCTTCTGAAAAAGGACATCACATTTATGTAAAGGACAACGGAATCGGAATCGATAAAAAAAATCAAGATCGTATTTTTGAGGTTTTCAAAAGGTTACACAACCAAGAAGACTATGAAGGAACGGGTATAGGCCTAGCCCATTGTAAAAAAATAGTTGAGCTACATAACGGAAAAATCTGGGTAGAATCAAAAATTAATAAAGGAAGTACTTTTCACTTCAGTTTAAATCTATAACGCCAAACTATGATTAATTCTATTTTATTGGTAGACGATAATACTGCTACTAATTTCATTCATGAAACCTATTTAAACCGTGTAAAATGTGCGGAAAACGTACTCTCTTTTACTATGGGAAAAAAAGCGATCGAATACCTACAAAGCCTAAAAACATTTCCAGAACTGATATTCGTAGACATAAATATGCCTACAATGGATGCTTGGGAGTTTATGGAGATTTATGAAACTTTAGATATCTCATTAAAAATCAATACAAGGGTTATTCTATTGACCACCTCCATTATTCCATCGGACAAAGAAAAAATGAAACAATTTAGTGAAATAGATGCCATGATGTATAAACCTTTAAATGAAAATGCCATTAAGGGTATTATGACTGAACACTTTAACCTAACACTTTAGATTAGCTAATAAACGGAAAGTTAAAACAAACTGAATTTAAGATTTATTACTTATTTCTGTTTCTATTTTCAAGGCCAAATTCAGTATTTTTCCACTGAGCGAAAAAAGCCATCGTAATTGACCAAGTATTAAATGAGCCTCTTGTAAATTACGTTCCTCCCCCACTTTTACCGCATTTTCAAAATCCCACGTTATTGTATTAAATTTTGAACGGTTACTCTCAAAGGATTGTTTTTGATGTTTAAGAGAAAAATCATCTTTTGTTTCTACATGGGCCAATACATCTATTGCTCTTCTTAAATTTTCCTCAATATGTGCTACCGCAGATTTAAAACCATCTGAGGCCTCTGTAGTACAATGGTTCTGGATATAAGAACTTAAAGATGCCAATGAGGACAAAAAAGCATGGCTAAGTGTTACTAATTCATAAACCTCATTTACCTTTTTTTGTTTTGACTTAGGCTCTTGAACCATTTCTTGAAAAGCTACACTCAAATTAGAAGTTTCATGAAAAGCCTTTTTTCGACTTATACGTAAAGTAGTGGGCTCTTTTTCCTTTTGATTGTAAAAAGCTGCTATTTCATCTAAAAAATTTCTATTGGCAACTAAGCAACTTCTTAGATTAGTATTAATATTCAAAAAACTCCAGGAAGGCCAAAGCACCAAAGTAGCAGCAAATGATAATACAGCTCCCAATACCGTATCTAGAATTCTAAATTGAATTACCTCCATAATATCCGGCAACATAATACCATAGATAAAAATAACACTAAGGGTAACAAAGGTAGCCGCAGTCTTATAGTTCCTTTGCAACATAGAAAATGCCATAACCAAAGAAACAAGACCCAAAGCCGCAAAAACATAAATATTCTGAAAAAGGCTAACAATAACAAAAGCAATAGTAGCACCTATTAACGTACCTATAATTCTATCTTTAGACCTGGTTTTAGTAAGTCCGTAACTGGGTCTTAAGATAATAATGATGGTTAGCAAAATCCAATACGGTTTCTGAAAATCAAAAATAGTACCAATTCCATACCCTACCATTGCCGTAACCGCTAAGCGTAATGCATGTCTAAAACTAGAAGACTTTAAATTGAAATTACTAATTAGATTTCTGGGATGATAATCTTGAGCAGCTATAAACTTACGCACGTAGTCCTCGTCTATAAAACGTAATTCCTCTGTTTTAGCCTCATTTAGTATCCAATTGATTTTATTAAGCAATTCCACCTGCTTTTCTTGGTACTCATAGAGGTTTTGAAACATTAAATATGGGCTAAGATTCTCTTTTTTAGGCGCACTTTTTAATTCATTAATATCTGCGGAGATCTTATCTAAATAGGGCTGCAATTTTATATGAAATGATAAGCCTTTTTTGCTCCTAGCCGAATATGCTATTTTTTCTAATTGCTCGGATATTTTATAAATAAGCTCCTGAAAACCCTCTTTATAATGTGCGTGTTTGTTAAACACCATATCCATTCGGCTATAATTAACAGGGTTAGATATGGCTGTTTCAAGCATTTCTACCAATTGCGCAAGAACCAATAGTTTTTTTCCACGGT